>NZ_JAUBWA010000065.1:0-9711 GCF_036702825.1 Microcoleus sp. A003_D6
GAGACTTCCGTTCTTTGAGTTGTGCGTATTCCTTGTTCAACACTCATAGCGATATGATACCATTATTGTTTATAATTGCTTATAAACTCAATGAAGTTTTACAATACCATTTTAGATTTTAGATTTGGCAATGACTTATGGCGATCGGGGTTTGGGGCTTGCCTGCCATTGCATTCTTTGCGTGAAACTGGTGTCGAATTATTTTCTTGTGATGGGTGTTAACTCACTTGCGATTAAGGGTTCTCGGGCGATTTTGCCGAGTTCGACTGAGTTCAACGCTTCTAACCACTTGAGCGCTAAACTGGCATCGCTGGGAGACTCCATTCGCAATTGAGCTAGAGTTGCCAGGTACTCGTACCAGAGACCTTGTTGGGCGAAGATGCTGAGCTTGGCGCGACGATCGTCGCCCGATCGATCCAACTCTGTTTTCACGGTTGGGGCGAGTGCGGTGCGGTTGATCCACCCGGAAACGAGAACATCATCTCTATAGTTTTTTGGGTTGCATTTGATAGTAAAGTACCATTGATAGTTTTTGCCCACTTCCAGGGCTGGCGAGTTGCCGTCGGAGCCGAGGCTGACGCTAACGATACCAGGACGGCTAGTTACCATCCGAAAACTTTTTTTGTATAGTGTTTTGTCCCTTTCGTCTGCTAACTCAAACTGAACTGTTTTGTCGAGGGCTACGGGAAGGTAGTAGAAAAATGTCGGCTTTGCTGATATGGTTTGCCCCATAGTTGATTGGGGAATCAAGGCAGTTAAGGCAGTTGTGGCAGTGGGGCATTCTAAGCCGCGGGTTCCTCCCCCTTCCCGCCTTCCGGGTACTCCCTGCTCCGGCGGTTGAAAGCTATTCCACGTGGCTCCCAATTGCTGGCTGTTCGGTTTCCTTCCGGTTGGTTCAGGGGGTTGAACTGTTTGCCAGTTGAGGGGTAGCTGCGGTTGTGAGGGGCGCGGGACGCTGTTTGCGGGGCTGTTGAGAGCAAGAGCGGGTATTAAAAAACTACCGGCGGCAACTGCCTCTAAAGACAAAATTAAGGAAAGAGCACCGATATTTAGAGCAGACTTCCAAGCCATGACGAACCTGCCTTCTGATAACCTAAGAACTTTATCGCACGATTTTATTCTACCCAAGGTTTTGACGGATATAGTAATCTGTTGTACTTAATTTATATCTTTAGCCAGATACGATTAGTTTGGTTGCTCTGACCAATATGGAATTGTGTGTAGCGTTTTTCAGTGGTAGCCTAGTAGTTATACTTACTTGCCTTCACGGCAGCAGGTTGGGTTGAGGTTATTAAACCTAACTTTCACAAAGACTAATATTCCGGGTTTTTCAACTCTGCGAAGAGGCTAAAACGCATATTTTCGTAAAAAAAACCCGGTTGATGGGTTAGTCCTAGATATCAGGAACCTCGGCAATTTTGCTGGCGAACCTCAAGCATCGGCTACAAGTTACGAATCAGGTTTTCTGTACAATACCGGCAAAAAATTTAGCATGAATCTCGATTCACCAGTTCTCTCGGAGAAACAGCCTTCGGGGCTGCGGATGGTAAGACCGATCGGGGTCTTGGCACTGCACGGCATTGCTTTTTTAGGAAATAGGTTGTTCGCTGTCGATCGCGCCGAAGGGCTGCTATTGGAGATCGATCGAGAAACTGACAACACTACAGTTTTGAATCCTTGTCAAACGGCTAAGTTTGCGGGCGCAACCGGGCTGGCTATTTCGGAAGATACTCTCTGGTTTGCGCGGGATGAGGATATTTGTTGCTGTCCGGGGGCAATTCGGGACGGGGCGATGGCTGAACTCAAGCCGGAACATTTTGTTTCGCTTCCTTATCCTGCTGACGGGATTGCAGTTTGGAAATCTACGCTTTATGTGACGTGCCAGAGATTGGGCTATATTCTGGTTTTTGACCTGAAAAATGGTCGGGAAATTACTCGGTTTTACGCTCCCGGTATAGGGGTAGAAAATATCACTGTCCGGGATGAGGAACTTTGGGTTTGCGACAAGATTGAGCAAACTGTTTACTGTTTGGAACGGGCAACTGGGGAGATTAAATTTAGCGTTTTGACTCCCTTTGAGTCGCCTTCTGGTTTGGCTTTTCACAAGGATTCAGAGACGGGGGAAGAGGTTCTGTACGTGGCTTATTCTGGGGATGAACTTTACATCCGGGATGACCCAAATTCGGAAGATCCTTTTCAGTTGACGAAGCGCGATCGCACTTTTATTCAGCCTTTGTCTTTTCACTACAATGAAGCCGAGCGCTACGCTCTGTCAAGCGGTTTTTTGATGGAAATGTCTTATGTGGAGGAACTGTCTCCTCTCGATGAGGTAGAAATCGAAAATTTGGAGTGGCGGATTGCTTTGCCTTCGGAAACTCACCGGCAAAAGGTCAGGAAAATTACGCCGATCGGAATGCCTTTTACTGAGGAAATTCAGGAAGGGGAACGGGTGGCGGTGTTTAAGTTCGATCTGCTGCACCCTGGGGAACGCCGAATTTTTGGCTGGAAGGCTTTGTTAGAAGTTCGATCGATTAAGTATCAGTTGTCGCCTCGGGATGTCGAAAAGATTCCGCAACTGTCGCCGGAGTTTGCAGCTAAGTATTTGGTGGATAATGATAATTTGGCGATGGATACGGAGATTGTGCGATCGGCTGCTGTGGCTGCCATTGGCTCGGAAACTAATATTCTGAGGCAGTTACTGAGCATTCGCAATTTTGTTTACGACCAACTTTCTTACGGGATTAGGCCTCACATTGATACTCCCGATATTGTACTGCGCCGCGGCATCGGTTCTTGCGGCGAGTACGTGGGGGTGTTGTTGGCTTTGGCAAGGTTGAACCGGATTGCTTGCCGCACGATCGGGCGCTACAAGTGTCCGGCTTTTGCTGACAGAAAAGGCGTGCCGCTAGAACCGGATTTCAATCACGTTTGGCTGGAGTTTTACATTCCGGGCTTTGGCTGGGTGCCGATGGAATCTAATCCTGATGATATTCAAGACAGAGGCCCTTATCCTTTGCGATTTTTTATGGGTTTGGCTTGGTATCACGTAGAAATTGGCAAAGGAATTCGGTTTCAAAGTCTCACAAGCGGGGGTCTTCCTTTAAACAAGGAGGATGTTTCCGTGGGGAGTCTGGCAATTAATCATGTGAGGTTTACAATTTTGGAAGATTTGCCAGCAGTTTGAAGGAAGTGTTAACAGTTAACAGTTAGCCGTCAACCTTCAACTGTTAACTGTTAACATTTTTAATCTAAAATCGAAAGTAGAAAATGTAAAATCAGAGGAAGATGGGTTGTGGAGTTTTCGATTGCTAATATTCTCGTTTTAGTTGCTTTTGTACTGCTGCTGACGGTGACTGGCGGGGTCGCTTATTTGACGACGGTTGAGTGGCGCGATCGCAGGCGGTTAGATAAGGCTAAACGGAAAAAACAGTAGCTCTTTGCTGTTGACAAAGTGCATTTTTTATGATAAAAAACAAGGCGACCTGGTTGGGTCGCCTTGTTTTGTGATTTTAAATATAGCAAAAGGAAGAAGGAAGTTCGGCAACGGATTATGTAACGGATGTAACGGATGTCCGTCGGAAGACGGAAGACGGAAGACGGAAGAAGCAACACTCGCAATGGTTTGAGCAATTTAAAATCTCCTAATCGGCTTGGCGGTTGCTATATTTTTACGGCAGGTAAAAGCCAGTTCGGTAACATAAACATTGTAGGTTTGTAGTGAGGACTTGAGTTGTTTCTAGTATTTTTACGCAGCAGTAAAGTTCTCACTACCAAACAATTTGATTGCAGTCGTTTGCCCGCACATAAGATGATTCACGGGCGAGACGCCCGCGCCACAACAAATACACCACAACGAACACACCGGAAAAAATGGATTTTGGATTGGGAAGTTTAAGTCCACTGTCGGAAAAATGTATTTTCTTGCCAAGCAGCGGCAGTGCGTTTTTCAAGTGCTGCCATTTCTGTTTGGTTCAGGGGTTGGAATGCTTGGGCGACTTTGAAGTTTTCTTCTAATTGTTTTACTGAGTCGGCGGCGATGATGCAGCAGTGCACGCCGGGAAGTGAAAGCGTGTAGCCCATTGCTTGGTGCATTCCATCTAAAACACCCTTCTGAAATAATTTGCCGTAAGCTGGTATTTTCATGGCTATGACGCCGATGTTTTTTGCTTTGGCAACTGGTAAAGCGCTGGTAACAAAGGAGCGCGGGTGATGTTTTTCGGCGGCGTTGAGGGAGATTAATGTTGTGTCAAAAGGATAGCGCTCCCAGCCGGCCACAATGATAGCAGGTTCGTGGTGTCCGGTGATGCCGGAAAAACGAATTATTTTTTGCTCTTTGGCTTCTTCGATCGCCTTTATTGCTCCTTTGGTACTGAAAATTTGGTCTAATTCTGTTTGGAATGAGACGTGGTGGAGTTGCCACAAGTCTAGCCGATCGGTTTTCAATCTTTTGAGCGATCGCTCTAAGTCTCTCCACGCGCCGTCTCTGTCTCTGGCGGAGGTTTTTGTGGCTAGGAATAGGCGCGATCGATATTTTGGCAAAACTTTGCCTAAGTTTTCTTCGCTGGGCCCGTACTCGGCCGCCGTGTCAAAATAACGAATGCCTAGTTCGATCGCGCGTTCAATTTGCGCCGCCGCTTCTGCTTCTCTTCCAGGCTGCGACAGCGGTGTTTGTCCGGCCCCTCCCAAACCGAAAATCGGCACTTTCACGCCGGTGTTGCCTAACAGTCGTTCTGGCATTTTTACTGTGGCTGCCGCCTGATTATTGGGTGCGGCTGCGATTTCCCGATCGTGCTGGTCGATCGTGTTAGCGGCTGCAATGCCGCCGGCAACAGCTATACTGCTCAATATAAAATTGCGGCGAGTCTTTTTGCGGGTCATGGTTTCGGTATCCTCAGAATATTTGAGTAGAAATTAACCGCATTTGTGTTGGCACAATACTTAAATTTTTACCGCAAATCGGATAATTTGCCCCCTCTCCGAGGGAAGAGAGAGCCGGGGCCAATAGTCTATGTGCCGATCGACTATTGGTCAATTATCCATCCCCGAATCAGTTCGTTGATCTGTTCTGGTACTTCGTCGTGGGGACAGTGACCGGCTTTAATAAAGTGTTCTGTCAACTCTGGATAGTGGTTGCGAAATTTGGCGCTTCTTTCTGTAGAATTCATCCACGGATCGCCTTGTCCCCACAGCATTAGCAACCGGCAGTTTAATTGACTCAGCAATACATCGATTTTTTCGCCTTGGGGTGTTCGGAATACGGAAGCGAATACTTTGGGGGCACCGGGATCGCAGGAGGGAAGGTAAATTTCTTCTACTAATTGGTCTGTGACGGCGCTTTGGTCGAGATAAACTTTTTCTAGGGTTTTCCGAATTGTCGATCGCTGGCGCACGTACTGGAACAGCAGAAAACTTGCCCAATCTTGCTGAAATAAGGTTTTAGCTACTACAGATATGGCTTTTTGCAAGGGCGGGGCTTCGGGTGCGGGCTGCGGTTCGCTGAAGGGGCCGGCGCTGTTGATTAATATCAGTCCGGCGGCAGATTCGGGGCGCTGGGCGGCTACACACAGGGCGGCGTAGCCTCCGAGGGAGTTGCCGGCTAGTACGGCGGGTCGGCCGATGATGTTGGTGATAAAGTCGTGGAGTTGGTCGCGCCAGAGGTCGCCGCTGTACTGGATTTCGGGTTTTGCCGATCGCCCGAATCCCAAAAGGTCGATCGCCCACACTTCAAAGTCTTTGCTCAGGCCGCTGATATTTTTGCGCCAGTGGTCTGTGGATGCTCCAAAACCGTGAATTAACAGCAGGGGAGGCTGTTCTGGATGCCGATCGCTGGATCGAACGTAGTACACTGAATGCCCCCGCCACTGCCAGTAAGTGCCGGGAATGGGGGCTGCGGTGATGGCTGGGGTTGTTTGCATGATGTAAAGAAATAATTATTTACTTTAACTATTGTATCGCGACGTTCAGATTTATATAGTTGGGCAAACGCGCCTGGCTTCTGCCAGCAGAGGATTTTTCAATTTTGGCGAGTTGGGATCTCGCGCTCGCCCGCACTCAGTATCAATAACTTTTGTAACGAATGTTGATTTGGTGAGGATCGCAGTAGTGCGATTTTTGTGCGCCGAGTCGAACTTAGGAAATAAATCGGGTTTCGCCTGCAACACACCTAGGTATGATAATTTTGCTGTGGGGCGGCAAAAGCAAGTTCTGGGCGATGGCGCTTGCCCAGGGGCTGCGAGGGTCGAACCTGATTGGCGATGGTCGAGGGATCGACTTTTTCACATTTATTTCCGAGCTTTTCAAGGTGGGGATCGTTTGGTAGGAACTGTTGACGGCTTGGGGATGGAGCGAGTCTAAGCGTTGCTAGTTGGCAAAAGCCCACATCAAAAATCTGGCTGCTGGGAGAAATTATACGTAAAATTACTGATGGTTCTCGGCAGAAGTTTCTCAGAATCGCTGAATATTTTGTGACGTTGTTTGCTTTCTTAATTGCTTTGATACTCTAAGATAGAAGTAGAGCGGCGCAGCTCAATTAATTAGCATTTTGAATACTAGGGAGCCAACTATGCAGGGTGTGAACTTTATTCACCTGAAAGTTAGGGAGTTTTCTGAGTGATTGCTATTTCACCCCGTCCGGTCGGACGCAATTGGATTACGATTAGCTTCGCTTCTACCCTATACCTTTGTCCTATTTTGGATCTGCTCCTAGCAGAGCTTCCGGATCGGTGGCAAGCGGAATTGCGGTTAGGGCTTCAAGAAGCTTTGGTAAATGCTGCTAAGCATGGGAACAAGTTAGACCCCGGTAAAACTGTTGGAGTCCGTTTTTCGATCGTCCAAAACCAATATTGGTGGGTGATATCGGATGAAGGTTCTGGCTTTAATGCTCCTTGCAGTTGCAACCTTTATACCGATGATTGTGAAAGTCTCCTAGCAGAGGATGTTGCAGGTGACTCTGCACTCCCCCATGTTGAACAGGAATGTGGTAGGGGGTTGTTTATTCTTTACCAAATATTCGATCGCGTAGAGTGGAATTCTCAAGGTACAGAGTTACGGCTGTGCAAAGAACTTCCCAGTCGCTACCGGCTGCCTCGCTTGCGCTAGCACCGCTATGAAAGCAGCAGTTTTCACCTCAGCTAGACCTGCAAATTTTTTCGTTTCCGGGCCCAAGCTTGGACTGAGAATTTGAAAGACCTGGCTATTGATAGTCGATCGTAATGCAAAATGTGTGTTTTGAGTTAAAAAAAGTATAAATCTTTTGAACTGACAATCGCGTGGCTCGATCGAGCAGCGCGATTGTCTAAGTTTTGAGCGACCGATCGAGTCAAAACTCAAGACTCAAGACTCAAAATTATTTTCCGTGGGTGGGACAGGGAGGAGCAGATATCGATCTATCCAGCCATCCTGCTGCTTGTTTTAAGCGCGGGAGAGCTTCTTCTGGCTGTTTTTTGAGCAAAAAGACCAAAGCGGCCGCAGCTTGCTCTCCGGCCCGCGCGGAACGGTTGGCTTTGAGGCGGTGCCAATCTTTTTCGGCGATGGCGAGGCGCGCGGCTAGAGCTTGGGCTAGTTCTACCGTGCTAAGCTCGTTGAGGTTGACAGTTTGGGTTGTTTGTGTAGTTTCAAGCATAATTGGCAATTATACGGATTGGGCTGCCGTTTCTGAATTTAAAAAATATACTGCATATAATAACAACTTAATTAGGAATCGGTTTTTTTATTGTCAGGTTTGCAGATCGAAATGCCTCAACAGCCGTCAGAGTTAAATCCCCAAGAGCAAGAAAGTGAGTTTGTTCAAGCGATCGCAGCAGTGGAGCGATCGCTCGCGGCAGTTAAAGAGCGTTACACTCAAATTCAGGTCGATCGACAGCGCCAAGTCGAACTCGGCCATCGGCGCGAAGAAATCCGCCAGTCTGTGCGCCAAAATCCATTGCCGCAACTCAAAAAAGAATTGCGGGAAATTGAGCAAGAATTGGAAACTATCGAGTTGAATTTAGAAAGCAGCCTGTTTTCTTGGGGAAGCATAAAACAACCTTTTTGGCAAGCAGTTCGCTTTGGGGGACTCGGTATTTTAATCGGTTGGATTTTGAAATCCTATGCGGGATAGTTTTTGATTTTTTTTACCGCAGAGGGCGCAGAGGGCGCAGAGGAAGAGAAAAGAGAGAAATATGGTGCAAAATAATATTAAATAAACGGGAGTGGATATGACAAATCAACGAATTGCAGCAATTTTGCGCGGTGGCGAGCCCGACGAAACTGTAACTGTTCAAGGTTGGGTTCGCACTAAGCGCGAATTGAAAGAATTTGCCTTTGTGGAAGTCAACGACGGTTCGGCGATGGCTAACTTGCAAGTAGTCATAAATTCCGATTTGCCAGATTTTGAAAATGTACTGAAACAACTGAATACAGGTGCATCTTTAGAAGTGTCGGGAGTGCTGGTAGCGTCTCCAGCAAAAGGACAGCGAATTGAGTTGAAAGCTTCACAAGTGCAAGTTTACGGCGATGCAGACCCGCAAACTTATCCGCTGCAAAAAAAGCGCCATTCTTTTGAATTTTTGCGGACAATCGCGCATTTGCGGCCGCGCACAAACACCCACGGTGCTGTCTTTCGAGTCCGCAATGCTTGTTCGGCGGCGGTACACCAATTTTTTCAAGAACGCGGTTTTTTGTGGGTTCATACTCCGATTATTGCTGCTAGCGACTGCGAAGGTGCGGGGGAAATGTTCGCGGTTACTAACTTTGATTTAAAGAATGTGCCGCGCACTGATTCGCAAGAGGTTGATTATGCTCGAGACTTTTTTGGAAAGCGCGCCTATTTAACAGTTAGCGGTCAGTTGGAAGCGGAAGTTATGGCGATGGCTTTCGGAAATGTTTACACTTTTGGGCCGACTTTCAGAGCGGAAAATTCTAATACTTCGCGACATTTGGCGGAGTTTTGGATGATTGAACCGGAGATGGCATTCTGCGATTTGCAGGGAGATATGGATTTGGCTGAGGCGTTTTTAAAGTACATTTTTAAATACGTTTTGGAGCGTTGCCCGGAAGATATGGAGTTTTTCAACGATCGCATTGACAAGACGGTTTTGGCTACTGCTGAAAATATCATTAATAATCAGTTTGAGCGGATTACTTACACCGAGGCGATCGCACTTTTGGAAAAAGCCGACAAAAAGTTTGATTTTCCGGTAAGTTGGGGCTTGGATTTGCAGTCGGAACACGAGCGTTATTTGGCTGAGGATTTGTTTAAAAAGCCGACGATTGTCAGCGATTATCCCGTCGGGATTAAAGCATTTTATATGCGTTTAAATGAGGACGAGAAAACGGTGCGAGCAATGGATGTTTTGGCTCCTAATATTGGGGAAATTATCGGCGGTTCGCAGCGGGAAGAAAGGCTGGATGTGTTGGAGCGGCGCATGGAAGCCCAGGGTATGAATAAGGAGGAATTGTGGTGGTATTTGGATTTGCGCCGCTACGGTACTGTGCCTCACGCTGGCTTTGGTTTGGGGTTTGAACGGTTGGTGCAGTTTATGACGGGAATGGGGAATATTCGGGATGTGATTCCGTTTCCGAGAGCGCCTTTGAGCATTGATTTTTAGTTGGCGATTGTGCGGCAAAACGTAGGGACACGGCAACGCCGTGTCCTTACCAGTCAGTTAGCCGTAGGGTGCGTCGCCATCGAAAATTCACAAATAAGACCGACAATCTCACAGCGACGCACCA
>NZ_JAUBWA010000065.1:9811-40654 GCF_036702825.1 Microcoleus sp. A003_D6
CACAATAGTTAGGTGCGTCGCTCAAAAACTTACAAATTCCAGCGAAGTTTCGGCAGCGACGCACCCTACAAAATACTGGCATGAAATGTCGCGATGTCTGTCAGTTAGCCGTAGGGTGCGTCGCCATCGAAAATTCACAAATAAGACCGACAATCTCACAGCGACGCACCACACAATAGTTAGGTGCGTCGCTCAAAAACTTACAAATTCCAGCGAAGTTTCGGCAGCGACGCACCCTACAAAATACTTTCGCTCTGCCTGGGAACGAGTACATAAATTAAGTCGCCGAGGGAATCGTGATATCAACTGATTGCACTTTTACCGAACTTCCCAAACTCGATAACGGCGGTTGAATCCCTTCAGTATTCCCCACTACTAATGTCACCAGATTCTCCGGTTTTAGGTAAGTCTTAGCTACGCGCTGCACGTCGGCAATTGTTGCTGCTTCGATGCTGCGGCGGTAGCGAAAAATGAAATCTTCGGGATAACCGTAGTATTCGTAGCGCATTAATCGCGACAAAGTTTGACTGGGATTTTCAAATTTGAAGATGAAAGAATTCAGGGTGGAATCTTTAGCGAAAGCTAATTCTGCCGGGGTAATTGCTTCGGTGCGGATACGATCGATCTCTGCGCGAATTGCCTTGATAAACGGTACTGTGGCCTCCGATCGCGTTTGGCCTCCAGCGACAAACACCCCCGGATAGTCATATCTCGGACTCCAAGCCGCGTATACTGAATAAGCTAAGCCTTGGCGCGATCGCACGTTATTGAACAAACGGCCGCCGAAACCGTTCAAAACCCCGTTCATTACGTCCAAAGCACCGTAATCTGGACTGCTGAGCATTCCGCCCAAATGTCCCATCTGCACGTAACTTTGACTTAATTGCGGCTGATTTACCAAAAATACGCCACCGTCCTTTGCTGGCGATACGGTTGGTAACGGCGGTACTTCTGCACTTTGAGTCGGTTGCCAGTTGCCGAATTTTTGCTCGATGAGCGATCGCATTTTAGCAGTATCAAAGTCGCCAGCAATACCCAAAATCATATTTTTGGGGTGGAAATATTTCTGGTAGAAACTCACCAAATCGTCGCGGGAAATATTGGCGAGGGTTTTGTATTCTACCGTGCGCGCGTAAGGACTGCGATCGCCGTAAATTAACTTTTCAAACTCGCGGCCGGTAATACCGTCAGGATCGTCATTGCGGCGGGCGATCGCACCTTGAGTTTGATTCTTCGCTAAATCTAACTTTTCCTGAGCAAATATTGGCTCCCGAATCACTTCCGCAAATAAGTCAAATACGGGTTCCACATCTTCAGCTAAAGCACTAAAATTAGCCGTACCCGAAGCAACATCAATCCCCGTTTCTACCGAAGCTGCTCGCTGTTCTAGCAACTGATTTAGTTCATCGGCCGTATGCCGGCTAGTACCGCCAGTTCGCATCACTTCTCCCGTCAAACCTCCCAATCCAATTTTATCGGCAGGTTCAAAGCGATCGCCCGTGCGAAATAGCGCCGTTCCCCCAACTAACGGGAGTTCCCGGTCTTCCATCAGATACACCCGAATGCCATTCTTCAGCTCGAAGCGAGTATATTTAGGCAGTTTAATTTCTGGCACCGCCGGGAATGTTAATTCGTCGTAGTGTTTGGGCCCAGCCGCTAACGAAGGTAACAAATTAAACGTGGTAAGTGAAACAGTAAAAATGCAAAGCGATAGCAGAAATAACTTTACGTTTTTCAGTCTCAATTTAGTCCTTTTCATTCTTTCTCCTAAGTTTCCTATTGTGACATAGCGTCGGGATCTTGCCCCGCGCCCGCCCTAGATACAAGACTATCTCTTAGTCTGCGAAGGCAGACTTTGTTTGTGTAGGATCGGTTTCAACCGCCGAGTCTAAATCGAGGCAGAGCCTCTGGATCTGCGTTCCCAGGCAGAGCCTGAGAACGAGTCTTTCTTACTGACTTCTAACTCACCCTACCCTCGATTATTCATCCGTGTATCCGTGTCAAAATCCGTGTCGTGCTTCCTCTTCCTACAGCGGCAAAAGCTTACCAATCGTGCGATTTTCCGGGCGGAAAGTGGTCTGAGCGACACGCTGAATGTCAGCCGGAGTAACAGCGGCGATCGCATCCAATTCCTTGAACAAATTTCGCCACGAACCGGTTTTCACTTGATAGTCCAGCAGCGAAAATGCCATACCCATATTAGAATTGAGCGATCGCAACAAATCGGCTCTCGCCTGAGTTTTCACGCGCTCCAATTCCAAATCAGAAACCGGCTCTGTTTTCAGGCGATCGATTTCCTTGCTCAAAGCCGCAGCTACTTCATCAACCGTGCGGCCCGGAGCAGTTTGAGCGTAAAATAACATCAAATTCGGATACTTTTCCCCCGGATAACCGCTGAAACCTTGAGCCGCCAGCGCCAATTGCTGTTGTTCTACCAAAGATTTGTAAAGCCGAGAGGTGCGGCCATCGCTGAGCAAAGAACCAATCATTTCATAAATCGCATTGTCGGGATGGTTCATCGCCGGTCTGTGGTATCCTTCCAAATACCAAGGTTGAGTTTTTAATTTCAGCGTTACTTCCTTAGTTTGCGTTTGCGGAGGCTCCACAATTTCCAATTCAGAAGGCGCTGGTTTCGCCTTGTAGCGGCCGAAATAAATTTGAGCGAGCCGCTTCACTTCCGAGGCTTTCACGTCTCCTACTACCGCCACAGTCAGCTTGCTGGGGACGTAGTGAGTATCGAAAAACTTCTGCACGTCGCTGCGGCTGAGGTTTTTAATGTCTTCAGTATAGCCAATTACGGGGCGGCGGTAGGGATGAACAGAAAAGGCTTTGTCGGCAAAAACTTCAACCATTTGTCCGATCGGAGAATTCTCGGTTCGCAGCCTGCGTTCTTCTAAAATTACCTGTTTTTCTTTGTAAAATTCCCGAAATACCGGTTCTAGAAATCGCTCGGATTCCAGCGACATCCACAGTTCTAACTTGTTAGCTGGGAGGCTGTAAAAATACATTGTGGCGTCGGTGGAAGTAGCGGCGTTTAGTCCGACTCCGCCTGCTTGTTCAACTATTTTGCCTAGTTCGTTGCGCTTGACAAATTGCGAAGCTTCGGCTTCAACTTTGTCAAATTCTGCTTGGAATTTGGCGACTTCTTCAGTTTTGCCGCTGGCTTTTGCTGCTTGCATTTGCTCGAAGAGTTCGTCTTGTTTTTCTAGCAGCGGCTTTTCGGCTTTGTAGTCGGTAGTGCCAATTTTTGGCGTGCCTTTGAAGGCTAAATGTTCGAGGTAGTGCGCGACTCCGGTTTGGCCGTCGGGTTCGTTTGCGCCTCCTACGTCAGCGTGAATTAGAAACGATGCTACGGGCGATCTGGGCCTTTCGAGCACGATGAATGTCATGCCGTTGTCGAGCTTAAATTCCGTGACTTGCTTGATTACTCGATCGAGCGACGGTTGAACAGAGACTGCTTGGGAGCCGTTAGCGGGGTTCTCGCGGGCGAGGGCGATTTCGGGAGAAATTCCCCACCACAGGAGTACAGCGGCCAGCAGGGAGGCGATGAATCGAGTTTGGCGATCGGGCGATTCCCTACGGGATAGCTTCGCCGCGCGTGGTTTTTGAAACTGCGGGGTCATTCGATTTTAGATTTTAGATTTTGGATTTTGGATTTTGGATTGTCAAACAAAAAATGTTTGCGATCGGCGACCAGACATTCTTTTCTAAGGATAAAGATTTTTGGAGGCATAAGCGATCTGTTGCACCGCAGATGTTAGGCTGATACAGCCAATCTCAAAAAGGGTCATTGGATTTTAGATTTTAGATTTTAGATTTTGGATTGTCAAACGGCAAGAAGTTTATGCCGAATAACAAGAGATGCTTTTTAAGCATAAAGACTTTTGGGGCATAAGCGATCTGTTGCGTCACTTCCAGTTTAAGATTAAAGTCACGCACAACTTAAAACTTAACATAATTTAGTTTGTCAGTCCTGAACCTGCTGTTCCAAGTCGCCAATTACCGATTGCAAAGCCATGCGAATTTTTAATCAGTCTCCTCCTTCTGAAACAGAAACCAAGAAGCGAATTTTACAAGCAGCTCAGCGGTTGTTTGCCCGCAGCGGATACGACGGCACCACGACTCGCGATTTAGCAGCGGCGGCGGGGGTGGCGGAGGGTACGCTATTTCGGCATTTTGATAATAAAAAAGCGATTTTGATTCAGGTGGCGACGGAAGGATGGGTTGAAATACTGACAGATTTGCTGACAGAATTGAGCGAGATGGGCAGTTACAAAGCAGTCGCTCAGGTGATGCGGCGGCGGATGCTGAATATCCGCGAAAATAGCGACATGATGCGGGTGTGTTTTTTGGAGGCGCAATTTCACCCGGATTTGCGCGACAGAATTCAGTTGGAAGTCATCGGAAAAATGAGCGATGTGGCTGAGGCTTTTTTTGAAACTGCGATGGAAAAAGGAGTTTATCGGAAGATGAATCCGAAGATTGTCGCTCAGGTATTTTTAGGAATGTTTGCAGTTGCAGGTTTCAGTCAAAATACGATTATGGAGCCGAATGCTTCACCGCAGGAAATGCAGGAAATGGCTGAAGGACTCGCAGATATTTTTCTGAATGGGGTTTTGCTGAAAGATGAATAATTAGGCAAACAGGAAAAAGTTGTTATGGGCAAAGTTTTGCACTATTCTATTCGGCTACTAACGCAGGAAGACGAGCCTTTTTTGTGGCAAATGCTGTATGAAGCGGCGCACATGGCAGAAGAAGGCGAATCAACGGTGCAAGCTGTTGTCAATCATCCTTTAATTGCGAAATATGTCCAGAATTGGGGACGTCAAAGCGATCTGGGCTTCGCAGCGATCGAATTGAACGGCAGCCAGCCAGTAGGAGCCGCCTGGCTGCGTTTGTTTACAGAGGATGACAAGGGGTTTGGCTGGGTTGACGATACTACCCCGGAATTGGCGATCGCCGTTCTTCCAGAATATACAAATCAGGGTGTAGGAACGCAGTTGCTCGATCGTTTGTTGTCAGCAGCAAAAGTCTCTTATCGATCGGTATCCCTGAGTGTCAGAAGCTCGAATCGGGCCCTGAGCTTGTACGAGCGATCGGGATTTAAAGTAATTGATGGAAGCGAGACAATCAACCGCACAGGAGGGACATCATTCACCATGAAAGTGGATTTTGATTAAGTGAATTATTACTCTATAAATTCGTACATTTGCTGTACCCATTTCTCCCGATTATTCTGCCAGTCATCCGTCACTACTTCCCAAGTTGTATTGCTTTCAAGTTCCAGCAAGAGACTTGATACTTCTTCCAGCGTCGATGCTATATGACATTCTTCTACCCAACTTTCACGGATCATTTTCCAGAGACTTTGTACCGCTTCTCGCTGAAAATTTGATTCTAATTCAACTAGCAATTGGGCTAGGTGTTTTTCGTCCATTGTGGCTGACACCTCGCTCATCCAACAGTCGCGACGTTCTTTCCATTCTTCCGTCACTGCATCCCCGTTTAGGTGGGCTTGAAACTCTAACAGTAATTGGTTTAGTTCTAC
Organism: Microcoleus sp. A003_D6; assembly: GCF_036702825.1. Taxonomy (NCBI): domain Bacteria; kingdom Bacillati; phylum Cyanobacteriota; class Cyanophyceae; order Oscillatoriales; family Microcoleaceae; genus Microcoleus; species Microcoleus sp. A003_D6. The sequence goes on from NZ_JAUBWA010000065.1 coordinate 15,360, forward strand.
CATATTAAATTTTGTCTTGTTTGCAGTTTGTGCTATTTTTGTACAAATTTTATTGATTTAGACTCTTGGTTTTTTATAATGAGCGATGTGGCTGAGGCTTTTTGGGAAACGGCGATGGAAAAACAAGTTTATCCAAAGATGAATCCGAAGATTTTCGCTCAGGTATTTTTGGGAATGTTTGCAGTCGCGCCCTTCAGTCAAAATAGGATTAGGCAGCCGAATGCTTCTCGGCAGCAAATGCAGGAAATGGCTGAAGGACTCGCAGATATTTTTCTGAATGGGGTTTTGCTGAAAGATGAAGAATCAGTGATTAGTCATTAGGAAACTTGAGAGCCTGGAAACGCATATCTACAGGCTCTGACTCCTCGAAACTACTCGTTAAAATTGTGCAGTTGCTGTACCCAATTATCGCGATTGTGTGGCCATTCATCAGCCATAGCTTCCGAATTGGTATTGGTTTCTAGTTCCAGCAATAAACTTGATACTTCTTGAACAATTGATGCTCCCAGACATTCTTCTACCCAACGGTCTCGACGCTCTTGCCACTGAATATCAACCGATTCCCACTGCAAGTTAGATTCCAATTCAACTAGCAATTCTGCTAGATATGTCAGGTTAACTGATGCTGCCACATCGCTCACCCAACTTTCCCGGCGCTCTTGCCATTCTTTTGTCACTCCTTCCCATTTGAGGTTGCTTTCAAACTCTAACAGTAACTGATTTAGTTCTACCATCTTAAATGTTTGATTGTTTGTAGTTTGCGCTACAATTATACCAAAAGTTTCACCAAACAGAGTGTTAATTTTTTTTTAAGATTGCGGTTGCAGTGAAACTACAGAATAGATAACTGAATAATGAGCGATGAATTTACTTTAGATATGCTAGAGATTCCCAGCGGCTGGCAGCGCGGGGAAGGTGACTGGACAGGAGTGGCGGCGGCTATGGCTAGAGGGGAAGGTGTCGAAGTAATTCAAGAAGTTGGTTCTACTTTGTGGCAAAACAGTCTGCCAGAAAAACATTCTTTGCATTGGGATGGGGAAATTTTATCAACTATCAAAGCCCGAATTTGGATTAGTTTCACGCAGAGAAGATTTTCGCCGGAATCTGTTTTGCCAAAGGTTCAGTGGCATCCGAGAGTGTTGTGGATAGGGATAGGTTGTGAGCGCGGAACAGGGCGAGAGTTAATCGAAACAGCGATTAAACAAGTATGCCGTGCTTATCATTTAGCCGAAAGTGCGATCGCAGGTATTGCTACAATAGAGACTAAAGCAGGTGAAGTCGGCTTGCTGGAACTTTGTCAAGCGCGAAACTGGCCGTTAAAAACCTTTGCGGCTGACATTTTAAGTTCCGTAGAAGTCCCCAATCCTTCCAATATTGTAGTCAAACAAGTCGGGACGCCTAGTGTAGCAGAAGCTGCGGCACTTTGTGCAGTTAGAGAAGAAAATTTAACCGCAGATGAACGCGAATATACGCAGATATCCATCAATCATCTGCGTCCATCTGCGTTTATCTGCGGTTCAAATCCCCTCTTAGTCCCTAAACAAATATTTCGCGCTAAAAATCCCCCCCTGTCACAAGGAGGGGTTAGGGCGGGTTCTGCGGCAACAGTAGCGGTTGCAGTTTGCCCGATCGAGTATCTGGGATAATGTATTACTGAGACAAAGTATTGGCATTCACAAATCGACCGATTAACCCAGAAACGAATGACAACACAATGGAACCCAACAAAGCCGGCCAAAAACCGCTAACCGCAAAGCCGATATTGAACGCACCCGCCAACCACGAAGCCAGGGAAAGCGAAATTGCATTCACAACGAATAAAAACAAACCTAAAGTAAGAACGGTCAAAGGCAGCGTCAGCAATGTAAGAATCGGTCTGACAACCGCGTTCACCAATCCGATAACAACAGCAGCCAGCATCGCCGCCGGAAAGCTAACCACCGCAATACCTGGTACAATGTTAGCGGTAATGACCAGCGAAACCGCTGCTACTATCCAAGTTAAGAAAAAACTTAGCATATCTTTTTTTCCATCTCCATCACTATTAATTAAGATTTTAGCTGTTTAGTCGATCGACCAAAGTTCGGGATACACTACGAAATACCCACCTTGCAAGAATATCAGACTTATGAAACTCCGGCAACTAGCAGCATTTTTCTTAGCCCTAACTATCTTCATCCTGCCGCGGTCAGCCCAGGCTCAATCTAAATATTACCCTCCTCCGCTGTCCTTTAGCAACGCCGAACTGACAAGACGCGATTTTTCCGGTCAAATGCTGCGGGCCGCTGAGTTTTCTAACGCTAATATGGACTTGACTAATTTTTCTAATGCCGATTTGCGGGGAGCAATTATGAGCGCTTCGGTGATGACTCAGGCGAATTTGCACGGAGCGAATTTAACTAATGCCATGATAGATCAAGTTAAATTTACTAAGGCCGATTTAAGCGATGCAATTTTAGCTGAAACAATTTTGCTGCGTTCTACTTTTGACGGAGTAGATATCACCGGCGCTGATTTTACTGATGCAATTATGGACGGAGCACAAGTTAAAGAATTGTGTACAAAAGCAAGCGGGATTAATTCTCAAACAGGGATTTCTACTCGCGATTCCTTGGGATGCCGCTGATTTATTTGATAATCTCATTTTGTGGAACAGGCTTTCCGGCCTGTTCCGGGCTAGAAGCAACGCCCCATGCCGTAGAGTCCTCAAATTATGAGTGCAAATATGATTGAAAAAACTCGTTTTCTCCCTCAGACTGACCCGCCACTTTCGCCCCGGCAAACTCTGCCGACAATGTATGATTTACCAAGCGAAGACCCGGAGGAACCTGGTTTGCCTGACGAATATCATTGCTACCAGCCACCTTTATTGCGGCAAACTTTTCAGCCTGTTAATGTTGATTTAGATGAGGTTTTTGTTGGCATTGACCTCAATCTTTATTACGATTGGCAACATTCCAATTGGTACAAACGTCCTGATTGGTTTGCGGTTTTGGGCGTGTCGAGACTCTACGAAGGCGAAAATCTTCGTCTCAGTTACGTGATGTGGCAAGAGCAAGCTAGCCCGTTTGTTATAGTTGAATTGCTATCTTCAAGTACGGCAGATGAAGATTTAGGTCGTACAGTTAGCCAAACAGGAAGACCACCGACAAAATGGTATGTTTACGAGCAGATTCTGCGCGTTCCTTACTACGTTGTTTTTAGCGGCACAACCAATGAAATTTTAGGATTTCGCTTGGTGGCTGGTGTTTACGAACAGGCCGAACTTATCGGCGGATGTTTGCCAATTCCTCCGTTAGGATTGAGTTTGGGTTTGTGGCAGGGAGTTTATGAAAAGATCGATCGCACTTGGTTGCGCTGGTTTACACTCGAAGGGGAGTTAATTCTGACTCCGCAAGAGGAAGCTGAACAACAAACGGCTGAATCTGAACAACAAACGGCTGAATCTGAACAGCGAGTGGCTGAAGCCCAACAGCGAGCGGCTGAAGCCCAACAGCGAGTGGCTGAAGCCCAACAGCGAGCGGCTGAATCTGAACAGCGAGCGGCCGAATCTGAACAGCGAGCTCAAAGACTAGCAGCAAAACTCCGCGAGTTAAATATCGATCCCGATGAACTCGATTAGTTAGTAGGGTGCGTCAGCTTTGAACCATTAGTTATCTATCGAATAACGCACTGCTGACGCACCCTACAACTTAACTAAGGCTTTGCTTTTTTCTGAGCCGCCGCATAATGCTCGCTCATTAACTGATTAACTTCTGGATTGTAAATCCGCAGATAATTCCAGTAATTCTCAAACACCGATTTCACGTATCCTTTCGTTTCAGGAAACGGAATCTTTTCCGCAAAAGCATCCGGGTCACTAAAACTAAACCTCTTCAACCAATCTGCTACTGCATTCGGCCCGGCATTGTAACTCGCCACAGCTAACATCGAGTTATTCTTGTACTCGTCGTGAGTGTGATCCAAATACCACGTACCGAGTTTAACGTTGTCGTCCACATTCTCCAATGAATACTTTTTGAGGCTGATTTGTCCAGCCACCCAATCTGCTGTTTCCGGCATTACTTGCATTAACCCGGTGGCGCCAACTGATGATTTGATTGCGGGCATAAACCGCGATTCTTGCCGGATTAATGCGGTTACTAATACTGGATTTATTTGGCGTTCTTTTGACCATTTGACAATGGTTTCTAAGTAAGGAAAAGGATAAAGTGCTTGCCAATAAATCGGTTGCTGTCTGAGTTCGAGGTATTGGGTTCTATCATCGGGTTTATCGCGCTGCCGCAAACTACCAACCATCCACAAACCGTCTAAATTGTCTCCGACTGCTACTCGCATTAAACCGTCGGTAAACTGTTCGGCAATACTTGGTTCTACGCGGTCGATAAATTCTACTTGCCACAGCGTCCAAGCATCTCTATCTTGACCTAATTGATAGAGTTCTTTCAATGCAGGAGAACCCGCAGTTGGTTCGGGGCGCTGAGGGGGACGCACTACATTGGGAGACAAATCTCGGACTGTGGTAAAGTCGCCTACGGGCCAGCCGAGAAGTACAGCCGATCGCCACGCAAAATATGATTCTGGATAGCGTAAAATAGTGTACTCAAATGCAGTCTTGGCGTCTTGTTGGCGGCCGAGTTGCTGTGCCCATTTCCCGACCCAAAATGCGGCTTCTGGAGCTTGTTCGCTGTCTGGATTGTGGGTGGTTAATTCTCTCGCCCACTGCCAAGCTGATTTTAAATCTCCGCCTTTGGCATACTGCTGGGCGATCGTCCACCGCAGTTCGCCTGCTTTATCAGAATTATTGTATTTTGTCAAGAGCAACTTGCGGGTATCTGAGGCAGATTGACCGCTGCGTGCTTTGTCGAGAAGTTGGGATTTATCTAACAAAGCTTCGGGGGCATAATTGGGGAATTTGCTAATAACTCGATCGAGCAAAACGATCGCTTCTTTCGGTTCGCTCAGCCGCGATAGCCGAATTAAACCCAAACCAGTATCTTCGGCATCGGGAAACTGGCGCACTAATTCTTGATAGGCAATTCTCGATTCCGGGATTTTTCCGTCGAGCCACAAACCGCGAGCTTTTCGGTAAAGATTTTTGGCGTTGGGGGGAGCTTTCCCGTAAGCAATAGCTCCTTTGCCGTAATCTTGTTTTTCCCAATAGCCGAAGGCAATGTGTTCCCAATCTTCCGGTTTTAAAGCGGCGCTGTTTCGCTGCACCAGTTGTTCCAAAATTGTACCGTAATCTTTGACATAATGACCGTGTTTTGCTACGAGCAGCATCAACTGCGGCTGATTGGGATTTTCTTTTAACTTAGCGAGGGCAATTTCTACGCTGCGGGGATGAGCGGGAAATTCAGTAATTGCCTGTTGCCAATATTCCGGTTTTGACTTGCCTAAAACATATAAAGCTTCCGCTGCTACCGGGTCGCTCGGATAGTTTTTGAGCAGTTCCTCCCAAGCTTTTTGGGTTTTGCCGTTGTCGCCGCTCAATTGGTAAGCTTCCGCTCTTTTGAGGGCAATGTGAGCAGCTAAAACCGGATATTCTTGCTCTAATTTGTCCAATAATGTTAATGCTTTGGCAGCATTTCCTTGCTGGATTAAATCGCTGGCAAGCAGGTAGCGGGCGCGGCTTTGAGGGGAGATTTGCTGCGGGTTTGTACTTGCAGGCTGACTGGCTGCGAGTTCAACTAATTTCGCCGATCGCTCGATCGGTGACAGCGACACCAGCATCTTGACTTCCGATTCGGAATTCGCTGCATCGACGGGCTGCCCATCTTTCTGGAACGATCCCAAACCCATCCATTTCGTCGCAGCCAGCCAAGAAGCGATCGAAATAACGCAAACTGAAACGCTGATTAAAACAAAAACTCGGGCCCGGCGTCGTTTTAGCATGGGAAAATTTAAGAGAATAAGAATAAAGAACCGATCGTTTGTCAAAAGCCATCACAGGCAGGATGGGTGTTCCACGCCATCACAGGCCGGATACCTGTTCAACGAGAAATAAAAGTTAAGAGTGGGGCGGGCCCTTTCAGCCGGCCCCCAAACAGATTATTGAGATTGGTGCGAGATCCGATCGCAGCCGGACTTGGCTGATATAGTAGCAGAATTTATTTCGATGCGGAGCGGAGAATTTGTGCGATCGATCTATTTGCCCGCACAAAGGAAAAACGACAAAGCACCAAGTACAAAGTACAATCAAAAATCTAAAATCTAAAGTGTAAATCAAAACATGGAATTTCTAGTCACCGATACGCCCCGCTCTGCTTGGACGGGAGACGCCCTGGCAATTGGTCTATTTGAGGACGCCCTGGAACTCACCGGCGAGCTGGCACAATTAGATGAAAAGCTTGCAGGCACATTGAAAGAGCTCCTACTGGAAGTAGATTTTAAGGGCAAAGCGGGCACGAGCGCGATCGCCCGCGTCGGCGGCAATAATCCCATTCGCAAAATTGCGATCGTCGGTTTGGGCAAAACAGACGACTTAAAATTAGACACCGTGCGGCAAGCTGCGGGCGTTTGCGCCAAGTTAGCCAAAAAGGAGAAATGCAAAACCCTCGGAATTAGCTTTCCTGTATGGAAAAACGCGCCGGATGTTACAGCCAGTGCGATCGCCGAAGGTGTAGAACTCTCCTTGAATCAAGACAACCGTTTCAAATCGGAACATGAAGACAAAAGCCCCCAAGTCGAACAAATTCATTTGCTCGGTTTTGCCGGTACCGAAAGTGCGATCGCCCGCGCCCGCCAAATCACTGCCGGAGTCATTTTAGCACGGGAATTAGTCGCAGCGCCGGCAAATTTTGTCACCCCAATTACGATGGCAGAAACTGCTCAAAGTCTGGCTGCCGAATGCGGTTTAGAATTAGAAATACTGGAGCGAGAAGACTGCGAAAAACTCGGCATGGGAGCCTTTCTCGGCGTTGCCAAAGCCTCCGACTTGCCGCCGAAATTCATCCACCTCACTTACAAACCCGCAGGCACACCGCGCCGCAAAATAGCAATTGTGGGCAAAGGATTGACCTTTGATTCCGGCGGTTTGAACATCAAAGGAGCCGGCAGCGGCATTGAAATGATGAAAGTAGATATGGGCGGCGCTGCGGCTACTTTGGGAGCGGCAAAGGCGATCGGACACATCAAACCCGATGTAGAAGTTCACTTTATCAGCGCCGTCACCGAAAACATGATCAGCGGCCGCGCCATGCGCCCTGGAGACATCCTTACAGCTTCCAACGGCAAAACAATTGAAGTCAACAATACCGACGCAGAAGGCCGTTTAACCCTGGCTGACGCTTTGGTATTTGCTGATAAATTGGGAGTTGACGCAATTGTCGATTTAGCAACTCTAACCGGCGCCTGCGTAATTGCTTTGGGCGAAGATATCGCGGGTTTGTGGAGTCCTCAAGATAGCGTCGCCGCCGAAATAGTCGCCGCCTCAGAATTGGCAGGCGAAAAATTTTGGCGAATGCCGATGGAAGAGAAATATTTTGATGGATTGAAAGCATTGCACGCCGACATGAAAAACACTGGGCCTCGTCCCGGCGGTTCGATTACGGCGGCGCTATTTTTGAAGCAATTTGTGAAGGATACCGCTTGGGCGCATTTAGATATTGCCGGCACGGTTTGGACTGACAAAGAAAATGGCTACAACGGCCCTGGGGCTACCGGTTTTGGAGTTCGGACTTTGGTGCATTGGGTGCTGGGCGGTGCTTAATTGTGGATTTCCAGCGCAAAAAGTGAGATTTTCTCTGCCTTAAAATCCCGTTAGTCCATCAGTGAGCCTGGGGTTTAAGACCCCGGGCTCACAGCTTAAGTAATCTAAAAGAAAACTTACAGCATATTCCAGGTTCATGAAGTGTAGGGACAGGGCATTGCCGTGTCTAACCGGGGATCGAACGATAGGCGGGTGTACTTCATAAGCGTGGAATCTGCTGTAATATCGTTAAAAATTTAAATAGACCTCTTGCAAAAATCCTTTCATCAATTGATGGAACGGGCAAGATGCCCGTTCCACAAGAGTTATTTTTTCTTGTGGAACGGGCCCCAGAGCCCGTTCTAATTATTTTTGCAAGAGGTCTAATGTTTCTGAAGCCCTAAGTAGGCGAATCTATGTATTCCGTCACTGCGAGCAACGTAAGTGTTGCTCCCCGCGACGATCCCAATCGCTTATACTTGCCGAAAGCTTTGCTCCCAGGGCCCAACCTAGACTGTTTTGACATTCCCTGAAAAAATAGCTGTTTCATAAAAAATGAAAAAAGTATATAATTATGTAAACATTTCACTGGCAGAAATCAAATAATTATATTTGATCGGGTTTGCATTGGTACAGATAACTTTTTTCTTGAAGTTTATGCAAGAACAATTAACAATTTTTTTTTCAACACTTGCTGTATCTTCCCCACTCGGCTGCGACGCGCTGCCGGAGTTGCGACTGTACGCTGTTTTTGACTCGCTGACGGCACTGGCGTATTGCTCTCTGGCGCTATTTTTAGTTTATTTTACCCGCCAAGGTTCTCACAGCAAGATTTTCCGGCTGTTTGCCGTTGTTTTTTTTGCCTGCGGCGCTGCTAAATTGACGGAAGTTTGGACGCTTTGGCATTCCATTTATTGGCTGTCGGTAACTCTCAAAGCTGCAAGTGCTTTGATTTCTTTGCTTTTAGCCGCAGTCGCCCTCGCACTCATGCCGAAAGCACTGGCCGAGTCTGGTTTAAATCAAAAAGAAAATCTTCCACAACTGCCGTTAAAACAGGTAGAAGAATATCAGGAAAAGCATCATATCCAGACAGGAGAATTGGCAAAACAATCGATCGAGCTTTCCGATGCAGACACTATTGTCGATCGCACTTTAGCTCTCAATTCGCTGGAAGGACAGTTAGAAAAAGAAATTGCCGATCGCCAGCGGGTTGAGGAAAAGTTGCAACTGACTCAATTTGCGATCGACCGATCGGCAGATGCGGTATTCTGGATCGGATCGGACGGTAAATTTTTTTACGTTAACGACGCTGCTTGCTCTACTTTGGGATATTCTGCGGAAGAATTGCTCGCTCTTACCGTGCACGACATCAATCCAGATTTTCCCCAAACTGCTTGGAGTTTGCACTGGAAAGTCTTAAAACGCTGCGGTTCGGTTAATATTGAAGTTCACCACCTAACTAAGTACGGTCGAATTTTTCCGGTGGAAATTACGATCGACCATTTGGAATTTAACGGCAAAGAATATCAGTGCGCGTTTGCTCGCGACATTAGCGAACGCAAGCGGATTGAGGCAGCTTTGCGGGAAAGGGAAGAAGAATTTAGGTCATTAGTTTCTAGCATTCCCGGTGCAGTTTACCGTTGCAGTGCTGCTGGGCGATCGAGCTTAACTTTTATCAGCAGCGGCATTGAAGCTATTTCCGGCTATCCCGCAGCTAACTTTATGCAAAAACCGGTGCAGGCTTTTCCGAGTATAGTTCATCCCGATGACGCCCAGCAGAGCGAGAAAATTATCGATCGGGCTATTAAGACAAAACAACCTTACACGCTCGAATATCGCCTGATTCACTGCGACGGAAATGTGCGGTGGGTTGCAGAGAAAGGTCAAGCCATTTTCAACGCAGCAGGTCAAGTTTTATCCCTCAACGGCGCCATTTTTGACATGACAGAGCGCAAAGCAGCGGAGGATGCTTTGCGGCTCTCCGAGGCGATCGCCAACAACAGAGCCCAGCAGCTAGAAATCGCCCTCAAAGAGCTCAGAGAAACTCAAGCTCACCTAATTCATACCGAAAAAATGTCAAGTCTCGGTCAAATGGTAGCTGGAGTGGCTCACGAAATCAATAACCCTGTCAGTTTTATCTACGGCAATATGTCCTATGCCAGCCAATATATCAGAGACTTGTTGCAGCTTGTGGAACTTTACCAAAAACACTATCCTCAGCCCGCGGTAGAAATTCAACAATGTATTGATAATATCGATTTAGAATTTCTGAGAGAAGATTTGCTAAAAATATTATCTTCGATGAAAATGGGAGCAGATCGCATTCGCGAAATAGTTCTGAGCTTGCGAAATTTCTCGCGTTTAGACGACTCGGTAAAAAAACCTACTAACCTTCACGAAGGCATAGACAATACGCTCCTAATTTTGCACAACAAACTGCGATCCAGAGGCGACTATCCCGAAATAAAAGTAATCAAAGATTACGGTCAACTCCCCTTAATAGAATGTTATGCAGGTCAGCTAAATCAGGTATTTATGAATCTGCTTAGCAACAGTATTGACGCCTTGGAAGATGCTTGCAACCAAAAAAGGCGAGCGGCAGTCGGCGACGATTGGGAACCCACTATTAGAATTCGCACAGAAGCCCTGAACGAAAATAGTATTTGCATCCGCATTGCCGATAATGCGATCGGCATGACAGAAGACGTGCGAACCCGATTGTTTGACCCGTTTTTCACGACCAAACCGATGGGAAAAGGCACCGGTTTGGGGTTGGCCATCAGTTACCGAATTGTCGCGGAAAAACACGCCGGAGCCCTTAGCTGCCGTTCCACCGTAGGAGAAGGTACGGAATTTGCGATCGAAATTCCCTTCTGAAAAATGTGTTTGTAGTGAGGACTTGCATTCCTCAGTTTTTATCAGGACTTGCATTCCTCACTACAAACCAATTTTGCGGACATAATATTATATCATGTCCGGTCGATTACTGTAGATATGGGCGGGGCGGGTTTATGAATTTGTTGGCTTTGAATTTGAGAATACTGGTGAACCCGCCCCTACAAGATATGGAATTAGATCGTAACAGATCGCTCGGACATAATATTATTCCTGCTTTTTCCTTCCCCTTTCCCATTAATTACGATCGCACTCCCCGCTGCCGCAACAAATTATCTGCCCACTCCCGATCGGCTGCTTTCAAAGGCGGGCGGGGTTCTTGACAGTAATCAATCGCTAAATCAAATCTAGCTTGATTGTAAACACCCATTAATACAGCCTGTAAATCGAGTTCCGGTTCTGCATCGGACGGTTGCAAAGGTACTCGCAAGCAAGGAATCTGGTCTCGCACGCTAAAGGCATACAATTCAGCTTGAGGAAGTTGAGAACCGCGACTGACTAAAATCCGATAATCGGTGCGCTGCGTGACTCCTAAAATCGGCATGGGTTTGCCGCTTCTGAGCAGGTCAATTTCGACTAAGTTGGTGCGACTTCCCAACACTTGCCGCCGTTTAGTTTCATAAGCATTTCGTCCTTCTCCTGCGGTTTTATTCTTGGGGGAAAGAACTTCAATAACGGTGATAACTCGATCGCTAGGCATTTCTCTAATTTCTAAATAGCTTTCTTCTATGGTTTCTGGCAGCGGGAGTTGAACGGGGATGGGTTCGGTGCGGGTGAGGGTAGCAGTAGCAGAAACCGGTGGAGTTGCGTTTGACTGTTTGGAGACGAGGGAAATGTCGGGAATTCCTACTAATTCAGAGGATGCGCCCAGATAGATCCGCTTTTCTACCGCAACTCGATAGTTCGGATTTAATTCAGGTTCGATCGCGATCGCGGCCACTACGATCGCGCGGCTGCGAACTTCTGACCAAAATTCTGGTTGTTCTAAATAGGGATTCATTCCCGGAAATGGGGAGGGCATTTCTTTCGCCTCACTCGTTAACTTTGCTTGCTGCAATACTTATTTTAGAACTTCGGCAGGGATGAAGACAATGTTTGTGCGATCGCCACTTCTATTAACTGTGAAACGGAACAGTTAGTAAAAGCAAAAGCGTTAAAATCAGCCAACTCCAAAACCACTTATTAGATTTTAGCGGCGTTTCTGGTAAGGTTAGTGTCCCTAGTTCAAGGAACAGACTGGCAGAGAGATCGCAAATTCAGTCCCTTGACCTATTGCGGAATTCACATCGATCGCACCCCCATGTTTCTCAACAACAATTTGATGCGCGATCGCCAACCCTAACCCCGTCCCTTTTCCTACTCCCTTCGTAGTAAATAAATCATCAAAAATCTTCTCCCGCACGTACTCGCTCATACCAAAACCGTTATCTTTAATCCGAATTATTACTTGTTTGCGATCGAGCGCTAACTCGGTTTTAATGAAAATTTTATTGGCGATAGATGTATAACTCATCCCTTGATTTGATTCATCTAAAGCATCGATCGCATTCGCCAGTATATTCATAAATACCTGATTTAATTGGCCTGGAAAACACTCGATTTGAGGGAATTTTCCATACTCAGTTATCACTTCAATGGCGGGACGTTGTTCGTTGGCTTTGAGGCGATGTTTGAGAATTAAAAGTGTGCTGTCAATGCCTTCGTGGATGTTAAAAGGTACTTTATAATCTTTGTCAGCACGGGAGAAAGTACAGAGACTGGTGCTGATGCCTTTGAGGCGATCGCAGGCAATCCCCATTGCATTAATGACCTTGGGTAAGTCTTCTAAACTATAGTCTAAGTCAATTTCGACCGCATGGTCTTGAATTTCATCACTCGGATTGGGTAGACTTTTTTGATACAATCTCAAGTGTTCAACCAGCTCGCTAAGAGTAGGTTTAACTTGTTTGAGACTAGCAAAAATAAAGCCCAAAGGATTATTCATTTCATGGGCTATCCCAGCGACAAGATTACCTAATGCCGACATTTTTTCACTTTTGACAAGTTGGATTTGAGCTTTTTGGAGTTCGAGGAGTGCTTGTTCGAGATTTCGTTTTTGTGTAAATAATTCATGAGTTCTTTCCATGACTCGTTGCTCTAGTTTTTCAGTAAGTTGCTGCAATTCTGTATTTTTAAATTCGAGAATCCGGCTCAATTGGTTGAGCTTGAGGTGAGTCCGCACCCGCGCTAAAACTTCACCTTGTTGAAAAGGTTTGGTAATGTAGTCAACGGCTCCCAGATCGAAACCTTGAACTTTGTCGATCGCTTCAGACAGAGCCGTGATGAAGATAACAGGAATATTTTGGGTTTTTGGATTTGCTTTGATGCGCCGACAGGTTTCAAAGCCATCTATACCGGGCATCATTACATCTAGAAGAATTAACGAAACAGGAGTATGTTCGAGTTGTTGGAGTGCGCCTTGTCCGCTGGTGGCGATCGCTACTTCCAAACCAGCATCGGCTAATACAGATGAAAGGACTTTTAAATTATTTGGCATATCATCCACGATCATGATAATGCTATTGTCAAACACCGTTGAAATAGAATTTTCAAGTGCCATTGTATTTTCTGCAAGTGTGGTCATTGCTATTAAAAATTAGGGTCATTCAAACAATAATTAAACAGTCAAAATAGCTGATTAACTTGCCGCCATATCGAGATAATTTTCCAGAAAGCTTTTAATTTTTTCAATCTCAAAATCATCTACATACTGACGCAGTTCTTGCACAAAGGGTTGGTATTGTCCATCTCCTTTTTCTAAAATCTCGAGCTGTTGCTCGATCGCCATTAAGCGTCCCTGCAAAGCCAAGGTGTGCAACTGAGTTAAAATGTCATTGTCCGGTGGCACGATCGCACCTGAAGTTGATGGGGATGTTTCCACAGAGTTGACTGCGATCGGCTCTACAGCAGAGTTTTGCTCGTAAATCCATTCTATACCCAGGTACTTCTCCAACATCTTTAGCAAATCTGGAGCTTGTACGGGCTTCGGCAAAAAAGCATTAGCTCCCGCTTCAATACTCTCATTCTGATTGCTGGCAAACACACTTGCTGAAGAAGCGATCGCCGGAATATCTTTCAACTGTGGCATCTGCCGCACCTGTCGCAGCATCTCATAGCCATCCATCATTGGCATCATCAAGTCTGTAATAATCAGGTCAGGACGAGTCTCATGCATTTTAGCCAATCCTTCTCGACCGTTGTTGACAGCGATCACAGCAAAACCCAAAGGTTCCAGTAAACTAATCAACACCGACTGATTCTCCCAGCGATCGTCCACCACCAGCACTTGGCGTTGGGGGCCCTCAAATCCGACGATCGTGCCTTTGAGGGTAGTTCGCAGACTCGTTGCCCATTCTTTAGCTTCTGGAATTTCCATCTCAAACCAAAATGTACTGCCTTTTCCAAATTCGCTTTCAACATGGAGAGTGCTACCCAGCAGAGAAACAAGTTGCTGACTGATTGCCAATCCCAGTCCAGTCCCTTCTCCTTGTTTCTTCACATCACCCACCTGTTCAAAAGGTTGAAATATTTTTGCGAGTCCATCTGATGAGATGCCGACTCCTGTATCTTGGATCTCAAAGCGAATTTGATAGCTTTCAATCGGCTCTAATTTGTGACTTTTAACGACAAAATTGACACCTCCTTTGTCAGTGAATTTAATTGCATTACCCAACAAATTAATCAACACCTGTTGCAGGCGCTTTTCATCAACTTTGATGCCCGCGGGCAAATCAGCATCGGGTTTATAGGTAAAGAAAATTTCTTTTTGGCTAGCCCGAACGCTCATCATCTCGGCAACACTTTCGAGCAAGGTAGGGAAATGCACATCGCTGGGATGCACTTCCAATTTGCGGGCTTCGATTTTGCTGAGGTCAAGAATATCGTTGATCAGGTTGAGTAAATGATTGCCGCACTGATAGATAACGCCTATGCCTTTTTTACCTCGTTCTGTTAGGGGTTCGCCAGTTTGGAGAATTTGGGCATAGCCAAGGATGCCATTCAATGGTGTCCGCAACTCGTGGCTCATGTTGGCGAGGAAACTGCTCTTTGCTTGGTTGGCAGCATCGGCTTTCTCTTTAGCTGCTGCCAGTTCTACCGTCCGTTCTTCTACCTTTTGTTCTAAGGTTGAAAATGAAGTTTGCAACTGGCTGACCATGCTATTAAAAGATTCGGAAAGTTCTCCGAGTTCATCGCTACGATCGCTGGGTAGAGTCGCATTCCAGTTCCCCGTCGCCAATTGCTTGGCGGCGTTATTGAGTTGTAAGATTGGTTGCACTACCAAGGATTGGGAAAGCCAACGCACTAAAAATACGGTCACTAACAACACAGCCAAAAAAGTTACCAGAGCAGATACGGCTACCCAATATTCCCGGCGGACTACAGCACTTGCGTCCAGTTCAACGACTAAGTATCCATTCACCCGACCCTGGAGATTGGTAATTGGTGCATAGCCGTGGAGAAAAAACCCACCTGTATCAGTTCTGTGAAACTCCTCATTCGGCACAAACGGGGCATTCTTGGCAACGGCTGCTGCCAAATTATCTAATTCTTCGCTGTAATCCTGGCCAATCAATACGGTTTTACTTAGATCGGCAGGGTCGTAGTTTAAAGCGTAGACAAACTTTTTATCTGTTTGTTGGCGGACTGTATAAATACGTTTGATATCTGGACTGGCGGATTGAATAGTGACAAGTCGATCTTGATTGATTTTGTAAAACGCTGAGGTACGATCGCTAGGCTGGACAATCAAACCGTGATAATCGCTGTCGATTTGCGGCACTGCAAGACTGACGATCGCCAAAAGACGGTTCCGAATTCCCTGCCGTTGAACAGAATACAACTGCCAGTACATTCCCGAAGCCAATGTACCCGCCATCACCGCGATTAGCACTGAATAGGAAGCAATAATTTTGGTGCTGAGGTTCCAATTTTTCATGGTGTCACTTTGTTTATTGTTTCTGTATTTTATCGCTCGTTTTAATCCGAAACTAATAGACATCTCCCATAATTATTGTGGAACAGGCATCCTGCCTGTTCTTGAGAGGCTTTTTAGGAGATGTCTAATGTGAGATTTTTGTGGGGTAGCGTGTTGCTGTCAACTTTACAAACCCAAGCTGGCCCGGTAAGCAGCTTGTTGAGACTCGCGCCCCACTTTGTTGGTAATCTGCTCCCATCTCTGTTCAATCTGCTGCATTGCCTGCTTTGTGGTGAGTTTGTTTGCTAAGAAATCAGATACAGTAGCATCGAGAACTTCAAATTGATATTGCTGATTGTGGGGAATACTCAAATTCAAAACTATGTTGGGGCTGTTCAGGCTCACGCCGATCGCTCCCAGATAGTTGTTAGCAGCTTCAGACGATAGTCCTGCTTTAATCCAGGGAGCTGAGTTTTCAAATTGAGAAATTCGGTAGGGATTGAAGCCCGTTTTACCGATCGTTACATCCACATTAGACTGAGCGGGTTGACTCATGTAAGAGAGAAACGCATAGGCAGCATCCTTCACCTTTGCTGCTGCCTTGGCATGAATCACACCAGTCCATCCGACATTAGCAGCGTAAGGGGCGTGATTGACACCATCAATGGCGTAAGGACAGGTAAACTTATCGCAGGCGACTAATTTGTTGGTCTTGCGATCGAGGACTTGAGTAGTGCCTGGAGTGATGACAGCACCCACTTTATCCATCACTTTAGACACAGACAAATCAATAGCTAGTGGCCCAACATCGCCCCAATCAATGGTCAGGGCGCACCTGCCAGTGATAAATAATTCTCTAGCTTTAGAACCACCCAGATTTTGATCCTGGGGAACTCCATAATCCATCGTTTGTTTATAAATATCCAGTGCTTTGGCAAAAGCTGGATTGTTCGCTAAGGGTTTCATGGTGTCTGTGTCAAAAAATGCTCCTTGTGCTGTTCCCTGAGATTGCAAAAAAGGAGTGGCAATGGAGATTAACATACTTGTGCTATTCTCATGGACACGCTTTGAAAGACAAGAGCCATAGTCTGGTTTACCG
Organism: Microcoleus sp. A003_D6; assembly: GCF_036702825.1. Lineage (NCBI taxonomy): Bacteria > Bacillati > Cyanobacteriota > Cyanophyceae > Oscillatoriales > Microcoleaceae > Microcoleus > Microcoleus sp. A003_D6. The sequence continues at coordinate 31,998 of NZ_JAUBWA010000065.1, forward strand.
TCGCCATTTAGGTCTTTGCCGTGAAATCGTTTAGCGATCGTCAAATACTCATCCCACGTTTCTGGAGGCGTCAAACCAGCTTCCTTTAACAAATCAGTGCGGTAATAAACCATATGAAAATCGCCGTCCAACGGAATACTGTAGATGCGCCCTTTATAAGTCGCGCTGACATTCCGAAAGATCGGAGCGATATCTTCCCACTGCAACGCAGCATCAGCCTTCACTCGTGCAGTTAAATCTTCCAGATAGCCTGCATCGATCAAGTCGATCAACCATTGAGGCAATATAACTGCCATATCGTACTTTGAATTGTTACCAGACCAGTTCTTTTGCAGTATGTCGTAAAATTGTTTAAAGGGAACACCCGTTAAATTGACCTTCGCTCCAGTCAGCGATTCAAACCCAGCAATATTTCGCTCAGTCCCTGTATGAATCGCTTCATCATGGGTAATGACGTTAATCGTTACACCGTCAAAGCGTTGGATCGTTGAACTTACAGTTTGTGTCGATTGAGGAGATGAAGCTGTTGGAGAATTGGGTGGGGAAGAAATGCACCCCGGAACTCCTAAGATCAACCAGAGGGCAGCCAGAAAAATTAGACCATATTGAACTCGCTGCAACTGAAAGCGAAAGTGTGGCAAATTAGACATTTTATGACTCCTATTTGATAACTTACTTGAGATTTAATTGGTTGACATTTGATTCATTGATATTTATACCAATTTTAAAAAAGAATGCAACAGTATTCTTGTTCCCCCCCTTAGCAAGGGGGGGCTAGGGGGGGTCGAAGAGTGTTGCACGATTTTAGAGAAATGGTATTACAGCAGATTCCACCCTTATGAAGTACACCCGCCTATCGTTCGATCCCCGTAGGGACAAAGGCTTTCGCCGTGTCCCTACACTTTATAAACCTGGAATAGGCTGTATATTGGATGGCTGGTCGGGTGACAACCCCGCTGGAAACTCAGACAGGGAAAAGAGTTGACGATTTACTTGTGTTGAAAAAAGATAGAAGTAATGAAAGTTACACTCGACCTATTAGAATATGTTACCTAAATTCTATCATACTCACTTCCCAAGACAACTATCCCGCTCTCTGTTTTTAGTCCTTGAAATTGTCCTTGATTGGATGGTTTATATTGGTTCCAACAAGTTAGAATAATTCACAATATTTTTATTTAATGGGGAGAACGATCGCCAACTCTGTACCTTCTCCTGGGAAAGAATTAACTGTAATTTGTCCCCGATGTTTTTCTTCAACAATTTGACGGGCGATCGCCATTCCTAAACCTGTTCCTTTCCCTACCGCTTTGGTGGTAAATAGATGCTCGAAAATCTTTTGTTTTACCTCATCTGTCATGCCGATTCCATTATCGCTAAAACGAATCAAAACAGATTGGCGATCGCTCGATAGTTCGGTTTTTATCGTAATTCGGTTGGGCTCAGTTTTAATCTCTGCAAAAGTGCGTCCCTGATTTGATTCTTCTATGGCATCGATCGCGTTACCCAAAATATTCATAAATACTTGATTTAATTGTCCGAGAAAGCACTCTATCTCTGGAATATCTCCGTAATCAGTAACTACTTCAATCGCGGGTCTAAATTCCGAGGGTTTGAGGCGATGTTTGAGAATCAAAATCGTACTATCAATACCTTCGTGAAGATTTGCCTTCACCGGATGATTGCGATCGGCTCTAGAAAAAGTTCGCAAACTCGTGCTGATGTCTTTAATCCGTTCGCACCCCACTTTCATTGACTTAATCATCTTCGGCATATCTTCCATAAGATACTCTAGCTCGATTTCTGCGGCATGATTGTTAATGTCCGTTTCTGGAGCGCGATCGCCATATAATTTCAGATGTTGGATCAAATCTTGCAATGCTTGCCAAGTTTGGTCGAGGTTGCCATAAATAAAACCAATAGGATTGTTAATTTCGTGGGCTACTCCAGCAACTAAATTGCCCAAAGCTGACATCTTTTCGCTTTGAATTACTTGCAATTGGGCTTGCTGGAGTTGATAGTATCGTTGTTTCAGTTCTTGATTAGCTTTTTCTAATGCCTGATTCATCTGCTGGAGTTGGCTGTTTTGTTCTGCTAGTTGCTGAGCTTGCTGATTATTTTCCTGTTTCAGAATTTTTTGCAGGCGGCTGAGTTCTAAATGAGTAGAAATGCGAGCTAAAACTTCGTCCGTTTGAAATGGTTTCGTAATGTAGTCCACCCCACCTACAGTAAAAGCTTTTAGCTTATCCATCATTTCATCCAAAGCACTGATAAAAATCACTGGAATATCGCAAGTCAATTCGTTGGCTTTGAGATGTTGACAAACTTCGTACCCATCCATTTGTGGCATTTGAATATCCAGCAAAATCAAACTAGGAGACGATTGTTGAATAACTGCTAGAGCTAACTTTCCGCTAGGAAACGCTCGAACCTGATAGCCATTTTCTTTTAAAAAATTGCTCAGCAAATGCAAGTTTGCTGGTGTATCATCAATAACAACGATTGGATTTTCAGTATCATTCATTTTTTCTACTCCTTTTCTCCTTGAGTTGCTGCAATTAAGTTTAAAACCTTTTCATACTCAAAGTTATGCAGACAAGCTGCGATCGCCTGAGATAATGGCTCATTATAGGTAGCCATTTTTTTCACCGCTGTAGCAATTAAGTCCGCATCGGAATAGCTCACTGCCTCTTGAAGTTGAGCTAATATTTCGCTCGGAATTTCTGCCATTACCGCTGTGGTTAAAACCTCTCTTGTTTGTGTTGTTTCCGTATTTTTTGGGGTTAAATGTTCATAAATATATGTCACGCCAATATGCTTATTCATTGCATTAAAAATTTCTTCCTCTCGGAAAGGCTTCCTCAAGAAAGCATCGCAGCCCGCCGACAAAACCACCGCTTTTTCTTCTTCCAATACGCTAGCTGTCAAGGCAATAATCGCCGTTGCTTGACCTTTTGTGTAGGATTTAATAGTTTGGGTAGCAGTGTAACCATCCATCACGGGCATCCGCATATCCATCCAGATTAAGTGTGGCTTCCAATTCTCCCAAATATTAACAGCTTCTTGCCCGTTACTCGCTTCCTGAAGTTCAAATCCCAAGGGAGACAGGAGTTTAATTAACAACTGACGATTGAGAGGTTTGTCATCAACTATAAGAATTCGATATTTCGGTTGATTTGGTTCCAGAGCAATGACGCGACGGGAGGGTTGATGTGTGGCAATGTCGCTGGCTTCTACTTCGATGACTTGAATATCAAATAAGAAGGTTGTGCCTTGTCCCACTCGGCTTTTGACGGTAATATCGCCTCCCATAAGATGCACAAATTGGCGGCTAATAGGTAAGCCTAATCCTGTTCCTTCCTGAGCTTGTTTTCCGGTTGCGGTTTGGGTGAAGGCTTCAAAAACTTGTCCTAGTTCTTCTTCTGCAATCCCGGCTCCTGAATCTTCGATTTCAAAATGTAGGGTATATGAATTGGTATCCAACACTTCAACTGTTTGTTGAGAAGGGATATTAGTTTGTCGAACGTCAACTCTTATTGAAACGCCGCCCTCTTGAGTAAATTTAAGGGCATTGTTAATGAGGTTAATGAGGACTTGACGCAATTTAACATCGTCGGTACGGACGTAATGGGGAAGATTAGGAGCGTACTCCATTAGTAACTGTAAACCTTTCTCTTCAGCCTTCATTTGGAACATATCGTGAATGTCATCCAGTAGGCGATGGATATCGAAGTTTTTGGGATTAAGGCTGGTTTTACCTGCTTCGATTTTAGAGAGGTCGAGAACGTTGTTGATGAGAGTGAGAAGGTGTTCGCCGCTGCGGGAGATAATGCCGACACTTTCTTGATGTTCGCGGGGTAGGGTTTGAGAGCGAGTCATAATTTGAGAAAAACCCATAATTGCGTTGAGAGGTGAGCGTAATTCGTGGCTCATATTGGCAATAAATGTGCTTTTTGCCTGATTAGCTACGTCGGCTTTTTCTTTGGCTATTACTAATTCTGCTGTCCGATCTTGGACTCGTTGTTCTAGGGAGTGGTAAGAATCTTTTAATTGCTGACTCATTTGGTTAAAGGATTTGGCTAAAGCACCTAATTCTTGCACGGGAGAGTCGGGAATATTTTGCTCTAATTCTCCACTCGCGATCGCTTCACTTGCTTTATTCAATCTGCGGATGGGTGCAGTAATCCAATTTGAAGTTATAATTCCCAATCCTGTGGCTATACCTAAAGCTAATAGACACAATAAGATTGTGGTGCGGGTATTAGCATTAATTTGTTCCATGAAGTCAGCTTCCGGGACAACAGTCACCACTAGCCAATCTATACCCCATTGGTCTGTCCAGGGTGTTACCTGCATAAACTGTCGTCCATCATTCGTTTGAAATTCAAGCCGTTGAGTGCTGCGAATTTGTTGAAAATCTCCAAATTTTTGCAATAAATAATTGGCAGAATTGATAATTAAAAGGTCATGGCTCTTCAAAATCGACAATCTTTCAGGCTTGTTATTCTTTAAAGTAAAACCTGACTCAGAACTTGAAGTAGCAATTATTAACCCATTTCGTTCGATGATAAAGGTTTTAGAAGATGGACTAATTTTTAGATCTTTTAAAAAATTACTAATATTAGAAAGACGCTTTTCGATCGCCATAACACCAATCAAATTTTGGTTGCGATCGTAAATGGGTAAACTAGCAGCAATGTTTAAGGGATAGGGAGACGTTTCCCATTGGTAAACTGATGTCCACAGGGGCTTTTTTTGTTGAATTGCTTCTGAATACCAAGCTTCTTTTTGGAATTGGTTGATATAGTCTGGATCGGTCATTAGCAGCTCGATCTGGCGGCCTTGCTTGTCTGCTTTATAAACTTTAAAACTGCGATCGCTACTCCTACTGTCAATCTGATTGATCGTAATTCGACCATCATCAAAGTGTTCGCCCACTGAAACATGATCTCGTGTAATACTACCAAATAATAAAAATCCAAATTGGCTGTCGCGCACTTGTCTCACTTTCCAAAAATATCGACCAATTTGCTTGAGATTCAAAGGATCGATAAGACCCTGAGCAAAAACATCAGCACTCTCATCAGCAATTTTACGAGATGTATCAAGGTATTCATGGAGATGTTGCTCGATCCGTTTGCTGGCTTCTGTCTGTAGTTGAGATGCTAGGTTATTAACCGCTTTCTGACTATTTTTGAAGGAAAGATATCCAACGAGTCCCACAGCCGCAAAGATTTGCAGAACGAAAGGAATCACTAATACTAGCGTTAGCGATAGCTTATTAGTGATTTTTGGACCTGAAATATTGTTCATAAAAATTTTGTCTAAGTTAGGTAGTATTATCGTATCTTGTATTTCAACATTTTCTCATGTTACAAAAGTTTACAATTACAATTAATATTTTATTAAAAATTGATTGTACTCGATTTAACATCTTTTACAAACCATAGCACCTCACAGGGATTTTGCTAAGTATCATAAATTACAATTAAAGGATTTTTTGAGGATTTTTTATCGAGTTCGCTAACTTGTCTACTGGATAAGGACAGTTGGTTTTCGCTAGTTTTTAAAGGTAGATAGAGCGCTCGCAAACTTGCTAATTTTACTAATAAATACAGATTATGCCAATGCTTCGATCGGCAAAGCGATCGCAAACTCTGTGCCCAAACCCAGAGTAGAATTAACTGCAATACTCCCCTGATGTTTTTCTTCAACAATTTGACGGGCGATCGCCAAACCCAACCCTGTCCCTTTACCTACTTACTCCTTTGGTAGTAAAAAGTTCATCAAAAATCTTCTCCCGCACCTGCTCGCTCATACCAAAACCGCTATCTTTAATGCGAATTATTACTTGTTTGCGGTCGGTAGATAACTCTGTTTTAATGGTAATTTTATGGGCAATATCTTCATAACTCATTCCTTGATTTGATTCATCTAACACATCGATCGCATTTGCCAACATATTCATAAACACCTGATTAAGCTGTCCGGCATAGCATTCGACTTTAGGTAGATCGCCATACTCTTTAATTACTTGAATATCTGGGCGAGTATCATTCGCTTTGAGGCGATGTTTGAGGATCGTAATTGTGCTATCAATACCATCGTGGATATTGCAGGCTACGGGGCGATCGGTGTCAGCCCGGGAGAAAGTACGCAGGCTGGTGCTGATGTTTTTCAGGCGATCGCACGCTATCACCATAGAATCAATAGCCTTCGGTAAATCTTCCAAACTATAGTCCAAATCGATATATGAAGCATGATTGAGAATCTCTTCACTGGGATTGGGTAGATTTTTTTGATAAAGTTTTAAATGTTCAGTAAGATCGTTGAAGGCTGGTTTAATTTGTTGCAGGCTAGCGAAAATAAAGCCCAAAGGATTATTCATTTCATGGGCAATACCTGCTACTAAATTACCCAAAGCTGACATTTTTTCGCTTTGGATCAGTTGTAGTTGAGAGGCTTGAAATTCGGCATTTTTTTGTGCCACTTGCTGTTCTAAATTTTGGGTCAAGTGATAGAGTTGTAGATGAGTTTTCACCCGTGCCAATACCTCCTGTTCTTGAAAGGGTTTGGTGACATAATCAACTGCACCCAAATCTAGAGCCTGAACTTTGCTATCGGTGTCAGCTAGGGCGGTCATAAAAATGATGGGAATGGCGCTGGTGCGGGGATTTGCCTTTAACCGCCGGCAGGTTTCAAAACCGTCGATTCCGGGCATCATAATGTCTAGCAAAATCAAATCGGGCAGTTTTCGCTCAATTTGCTGGAGGGCGCGTTCACCGCTAGTTGCGATCGCCACATCAAAGCCGACATCACTCAATGCCTCAGAAATGACATCTAAATTAGTGGGTGTATCATCCACAATTAGAATTAAACCCGTTACCGCTGCGCTCATCTTTACTTTCTCCTTAAAGGTTCTTTTCGCTCAGATGCTGTTGAATCAATTCCTCGATTTTTTTCGACTGGAATTGCTTCGCCAATTGTAGGACTTGCTGAATGAAAGGTTGATAGAGTTCATCCTGTTGCCCAACCTTTTCTGCAATTTCAGCCAGCTTTTTCAAGCGCCATTCTTGAGCCAGTTCTAATAACACTTGTAAGTCGGCAGTTTTGGGAGCGATCGCTTCTGAGTCAGATGCTGCTACTGGGACAGTGGAAGTTGCTCGCTCCGCTATTTCTTCATAGTTCCAAGTGAGTTGTAAATGATTTGCTATGGCATTAAATAAATCTGTCGTCTGAATCGGTTTTGCGAGAAAATCATCCCCTCCTGCTTCTAGGCTCATCTGCCGTTCCAATTGCGCTACGGATGCTGACGAAACCAGAACTTTCAAGTGTTTAAATTCCTCGGAATGGCGTATTTTTTTTAGCATTTTTAAGCCATCCATCACGGGCATTGCTAAATCCGTAATTACTAAATTTGGTAAGTGTTCTCGCATTTTTTCTAACCCTAATTGTCCGTTTTCGGCTTCAATAATGGCAAAACCGAGGGGTTCTAATAAATTCACAATCACGGCTCGATTTTCCCAGCGATCGCCTACAACTAAAATGCGCCGCTGCGTCCCGACATAACTGACAATATTTCCCGCCCGACTAATCTGCTGTTGTATCCAGTCAGTTGCCAAAGGTAGCTCGGCTTCAAAGAAGAATTCACTTCCTACCCCCAGTTGACTTTTAACCTGAATTTTTCCGCCCATCAACTGCACAATTTGCTGGCTAATAGCGAGTCCTAAACCGGTGCCTTCAGATTGGCGACTTTGCTCGCCTACTTGCTCGAATGCTCGGAATAGTTTCTGCACATCTTCGCTGCGAATGCCAACTCCCGTATCTGCGACACAAAAGCGCAGACGGGCGAATGAAAGCCGATCGGTATTAGAGTCAAGTTGCTCAACTTTAAAAGAGATGCTGCCTTTGTCCGTAAATTTGATGGCATTGCCCAACAAGTTAATCAACACCTGTCGCAACCGTTTTTCATCTGCTGTGATGCCAGCGGGTAAGTTAGGAGCGGGTTCGTAGCGGAAGTCGATGCTTTTTTGGTCAGCACGAATTTGGAAAATTTCCACGACTCCTTGCAGCAGTGAAGGTAAATGAATAGCTTTGGCAGTGAGTTCGAGTTTGCGAGCTTCGATTTTAGAGATGTCGAGAATATCGTTAATTAAGGTGAGCAAATGAGAGCCGCATTGATGAATGATGTTGACTCCGTGACGTTCTTTTTCGGGGATAGCTTTGGAACGTCCGAGAATTTGGGCATAACCCAGAATACCGTTGAGAGGGGTGCGGAGTTCGTGACTCATATTGGCGAGAAATTCACTTTTGGCTTGGTTGGCGCTATCTGCAATTACCTTGGCTGCTTGCAGTTCAGCAGTTCGTTCTTTTACCCGGCTTTCAAGTTCTTCGTTTGACTTCTGTAATGCGTTGAATGAGTCTTTGAGTTGTTGCGCCATGCGATCGAAAGATGTCGATAAAATTTCGAGTTCGTCCATACCCGCAGTGACACTCAACAGAGGTGTAGCTGGCCCAACAGGATTAACCTCCGCCAGTACCAGTTGGTTGCATCCTTCCACAATCGGCTGCAAACGTTGATTTAACTAATGTGAATGGGAAGTCCCGCGCTCTACCGGAGGTGAGCGTCGGGATGAAAATGAACCAAAAAATAACTT
>NZ_JAUBWA010000066.1:0-9386 GCF_036702825.1 Microcoleus sp. A003_D6
TTGCACACGCGGAGCGTTCAAACCAGTCAAAGTCTTTCTCTGTCCAGGTTTTAGGCTTTTTCGGCAAGCCCTATTTAGTTTTGCACCGGCATTTACCGTTTCAATCCCTGATAGGGATTTAGGGTTTTTCCGGCAGAATGCTGTGAATTCGTTGCCAAGAGCTATCTGCGTTTCAATCCCTGATAGGGATTTAGGGTTTTTCCGGCTGTTTTGCTTTGGCTTGCCGGATAGCGACAATCGTTTCAATCCCTGATAGGGATTTAGGGTTTTTCCGGCGTATACGCAAGCTCTCTAAGGCTCGCTGTAAAAAGTGTTTCAATCCCTGATAGGGATTTAGGGTTTTTCCGGCTTTCAAGGTTCAGTTCAGCCTCGCAGGGCGAGTAGTAAAGAGTTTCAATCCCTGATAGGGATTTAGGGTTTTTCCGGCTTCTATTAGCCTTAAATCCAGCTTCCATGTGAGAGTTTCAATCCCTGATAGGGATTTAGGGTTTTTCCGGCGAGTGCCTTTGAATTCCAAAGATTAATGTTAGCCGAAATGGTTTCAATCCCTGATAGGGATTTAGGGTTTTTCCGGCAAGAAATCTCTCAATTTTGCCCTTGATGCTGTCAGTTTCAATCCCTGATAGGGATTTAGGGTTTTTCCGGCGTGGGATTTTGGGGGACACTTGGCGATCGAGTGGTTTCAATCCCTGATAGGGATTTAGGGTTTTTCCGGCTTCACCTAGCGAAAAATGAATACCTCAATCATAGCAGTTTCAATCCCTGATAGGGATTTAGGGTTTTTCCGGCAGTATCGGGCCGCAAAAATCTTGTCGAGCTTCGTTTCAATCCCTGATAGGGATTTAGGGTTTTTCCGGCGTGAAAGTCGCAAACAGACCCAGCGAGCTGGCGAGTTTCAATCCCTGATAGGGATTTAGGGTTTTTCCGGCCAATCTCGGTTCGGGATTGTCGTCAATGGTTTCGGCGATCGTGTTTCAATCCCTGATAGGGATTTAGGGTTTTTCCGGCATGGATAAGCTTACTGGAAACGTTAATGATTAATGTTTCAATCCCTGATAGGGATTTAGGGTTTTTCCGGCGCGATCGCCCTCACCCAGCGATCGCCTTCATTCCGTTTCAATCCCTGATAGGGATTTAGGGTTTTTCCGGCAGCCTTTGGGTCTTCATAGAATTGGGTCATCGTGCGTTTCAATCCCTGATAGGGATTTAGGGTTTTTCCGGCTCAGAAAAAGTCCAACGGCCAGTACCAGTGGATCTGTGTTTCAATCCCTGATAGGGATTTAGGGTTTTTCCGGCATGCGGGCAGTCATCTTGTTCTCTGAAGAATTAGGTTTCAATCCCTGATAGGGATTTAGGGTTTTTCCGGCCCAACGCGCGATCGGTTCCATCATTTTCTGCCCGGTTTCAATCCCTGATAGGGATTTAGGGTTTTTCCGGCGTTCAATGCCGTTGCCAACAATCGTAAACGTTTAGTTTCAATCCCTGATAGGGATTTAGGGTTTTTCCTGCTCAAAAATTGTTAGCTGTTTATTGGGAGATTCAGAAGCAGTTTCAATCCCTGATAGGGATTTAGGGTTTTTCCGGCTCGGATGAAGTCGCCACGCATAAAGCAGATGCGGAACGTGGAGGTTTCAATCCCTGATAGGGATTTAGGGTTTTTCCGGCTTTCGCAGGCATCAAACAGCTTAGGAAGCGAAGGAGGTTTCAATCCCTGATAGGGATTTAGGGTTTTTCCGGCTTGAGTATTCCGGTCAAGAGTCGGATGAAATTCAGTTTCAATCCCTGATAGGGATTTAGGGTTTTTCCGGCTATGTACTCATTCGAGGAAGTCCTTAAAAATATCGTTTCAATCCCTGATAGGGATTTAGGGTTTTTCCGGCTCAAATATTTTAGTCCATAAATTGTAGGATATTTGGTTTCAATCCCTGATAGGGATTTAGGGTTTTTCCGGCTTGATTGCGTCGCGCTCTTCTTTGGTGAAGTACCGCGGGTTTCAATCCCTGATAGGGATTTAGGGTTTTTCCGGCTGGCACTTTGAGCCTTACGAATAGAAGCTTTTTCCTTCTCGTTTCAATCCCTGATAGGGATTTAGGGTTTTTCCGGCGGACGCTGGTTGGTCGTTTTCGACTGCGACGACCTACTCCCGTTTCAATCCCTGATAGGGATTTAGGGTTTTTCCGGCTTCAGTCGCCTTGTTTGGTCAGAGGTAAATAGGTTCGCCGTGTTTCAATCCCTGATAGGGATTTAGGGTTTTTCCGGCGAGAAAATTGAGCTCTACTGTGTCTGATAATTGAGCCAGTTTCAATCCCTGATAGGGATTTAGGGTTTTTCCGGCCAGGCTTCGGCTGGATGTCTTGTTGGGCGTAGTAGACTTGGTTTCAATCCCTGATAGGGATTTAGGGTTTTTCCGGCTATTGCCCGTTGTTGGTCAGCTCGCATCACTGGAAGTGATGTTTCAATCCCTGATAGGGATTTAGGGTTTTTCCGGCTCAGGGAATAAGAACATAGGGGGCTGTAACGGGTGGTTTCAATCCCTGATAGGGATTTAGGGTTTTTCCGGCACTATTCTTGCCCCCAAATCTACCGTCTTTACCGCGATCGTTTCAATCCCTGATAGGGATTTAGGGTTTTTCCGGCCTGCGTACCCCAGGTAATCACGAGCTGGCGAGGTGTCTTGGTTTCAATCCCTGATAGGGATTTAGGGTTTTTCCGGCGCAATGTAAATGAAATCCAAAAAATAATAATTAGTTTCAATCCCTGATAGGGATTTAGGGTTTTTCCGGCATCCGAAAATTAACAAGTTAGTAAAATGTGTTCGTTTCAATCCCTGATAGGGATTTAGGGTTTTTCCGGCTTATTCTTTTTAGACTCAAGAACAATCGGCTCAGCTTCAAGGTTTCAATCCCTGATAGGGATTTAGGGTTTTTCCGGCTTTCTTGTCACCAGGCAAACGCTGACGTTGCATTGTGTTTCAATCCCTGATAGGGATTTAGGGTTTTTCCGGCTCTTTTTCTAAATTACTTAGTCAAAAGGAGTTGGTTTCAATCCCTGATAGGGATTTAGGGTTTTTCCGGCCTGATACCGCTTTTTTCCGAAGTTACGTGAGTTTGGTAGTTTCAATCCCTGATAGGGATTTAGGGTTTTTCCGGCCTAGGTAACTTTTGATAAGTTTCTCCCCAAGTCAAAGTTTCAATCCCTGATAGGGATTTAGGGTTTTTCCGGCACTTGACTACCCCCATTTGTACTCTTAAATTAATGTTTCAATCCCTGATAGGGATTTAGGGTTTTTCCGGCACACAGCGGAAGTTCGAGCGCTCATTGGAACGAGTTTCAATCCCTGATAGGGATTTAGGGTTTTTCCGGCAATTCTGGAAAGCGAGAAACCGACTGATAAAAAGTTTCAATCCCTGATAGGGATTTAGGGTTTTTCCGGCTTGCCGGCAAAGCCGTCTGGATAAAAGGAGAGGGGGTAATGTTTCAATCCCTGATAGGGATTTAGGGTTTTTCCGGCATAACAGTCTCTTCCTTAAATTAATTATTTAATGTTTCAATCCCTGATAGGGATTTAGGGTTTTTCCGGCTAAACTCTTTGTCATTTTTTTCAGCTATTTTTTGTTAGTGTTTCAATCCCTGATAGGGATTTAGGGTTTTTCCGGCACAAGCTGACCGCCGCGCCCGCCGACTGTGGCCATGTCGTTTCAATCCCTGATAGGGATTTAGGGTTTTTCCGGCAGAGTTTCACTCAAAGTAGCTGCAATCAATAAATCGTTTCAATCCCTGATAGGGATTTAGGGTTTTTCCGGCAGTGATAGCAAAGTGATAGCAAAGTGATAGCAATCTCGTTTCAATCCCTGATAGGGATTTAGGGTTTTTCCGGCCAACAATGGCAGGCAAAGATGTTCAAGGATTTAGTGTTTCAATCCCTGATAGGGATTTAGGGTTTTTCCGGCTCGGTTTCCTACTGGGTCAACATCCAGTAAAGGTCGGTTTCAATCCCTGATAGGGATTTAGGGTTTTTCCGGCCCAACTTCTAAAAATCCGTTGTGGCGCTGGCTCTTGTTTCAATCCCTGATAGGGATTTAGGGTTTTTCCGGCGGCGGTACAGGCAACGAGGAATGCGAGGATTATGTTTCAATCCCTGATAGGGATTTAGGGTTTTTCCGGCAATGAGTTTACAACTACGTCTATTCGGCGGTGGTGCGTTTCAATCCCTGATAGGGATTTAGGGTTTTTCCGGCGTAATCTCATCCACTAGCTCTACATGGTCACATACGGCGTTTCAATCCCTGATAGGGATTTAGGGTTTTTCCGGCATTACCGTGAGAGATTCATGACTACTAAAAAGCTGTTGGTTTCAATCCCTGATAGGGATTTAGGGTTTTTCCGGCTCGCCATTTCCCAGCCTTCGGCAGCGTAATTCTTTAAAGTGTCGGCGTTTCAATCCCTGATAGGGATTTAGGGTTTTTCCGGCTGGATTCATTAGCAAAGCACCATCGTGGAGCCGTTTCAATCCCTGATAGGGATTTAGGGTTTTTCCGGCTCGATTCGCACCCGCGCATCGTTTTCGGCTTTATCAATCCCAAGTTTCAATCCCTGATAGGGATTTAGGGTTTTTCCGGCTCAAGTATCAGAAGCCACGGGTTTAAGTCCTACGTTTCAATCCCTGATAGGGATTTAGGGTTTTTCCGGCGCAAAAAAGTATCTCCTCGAACCTCTTCCGTCATCCTATTTTGTTTCAATCCCTGATAGGGATTTAGGGTTTTTCCGGCGTGAACTTGGGCAATGCAATGGCCAATCTCAGAGGTTTCAATCCCTGATAGGGATTTAGGGTTTTTCCGGCGCAGCCATTCCGTTAAGTTGGCGCTCGCTCCAAACGTTTCAATCCCTGATAGGGATTTAGGGTTTTTCCGGCTCTATCATTGCCCGCATGATGGGGGATTTTTTTTGGGATGTTTCAATCCCTGATAGGGATTTAGGGTTTTTCCGGCGCAATTGAATCTAAGAAATAATGATTCCATTAATCCTGTTTCAATCCCTGATAGGGATTTAGGGTTTTTCCGGCGCTTCACATTCTGGAGTATTAGCACCAGCATTAAAAAGTTTCAATCCCTGATAGGGATTTAGGGTTTTTCCGGCGTGGAGCAAACAATCGTTACACAGAGCGAGGGTGGAGTTTCAATCCCTGATAGGGATTTAGGGTTTTTCCGGCGTAATCAATCTGGCTCAAATCCTCCTCCGAAGGGGTTTGGGTCTTGTTTCAATCCCTGATAGGGATTTAGGGTTTTTCCGGCGCAAGCAAGTTCAAAGCGTTCTAGAATGTCAAGCCGTTTGTCAGTTTCAATCCCTGATAGGGATTTAGGGTTTTTCCGGCTTGTTGATTGCCCGGAGTGGCTCTATGGAATTACCGGTTTCAATCCCTGATAGGGATTTAGGGTTTTTCCGGCTCGCCACAAAAGACAAAAGGCTAATGGAAATAGAGGCGTTTCAATCCCTGATAGGGATTTAGGGTTTTTCCGGCAGTCTCCGATGCTGTACCGCGCGGTTGATATGTCGAGTTTCAATCCCTGATAGGGATTTAGGGTTTTTCCGGCGCGCGGCATCTGGCGGGCAAAAATCCAACTCTTCGTTTCAATCCCTGATAGGGATTTAGGGTTTTTCCGGCATTCGGAAGATTACGATTTTAGGTATTACTCAAGTTTCAATCCCTGATAGGGATTTAGGGTTTTTCCGGCGTAAAAAATTTGGTGTTGCTGATGATTTAATTGAGTTTCAATCCCTGATAGGGATTTAGGGTTTTTCCGGCTTGCAATATGGCTCTCAGCGAACTCCCCCCCGACGAACCGTTTCAATCCCTGATAGGGATTTAGGGTTTTTCCGGCGTTGCTAAGTATTTGATTTGATTTTGATTCATTGTTGTTTCAATCCCTGATAGGGATTTAGGGTTTTTCCGGCCTTGTGTCAGGCGTTTCACTTAACTATAGCAGTGTGTTTCAATCCCTGATAGGGATTTAGGGTTTTTCCGGCCATAAGGCTCACCGAGGGTATGAGCGTGTAGTGGCTGACGTTTCAATCCCTGATAGGGATTTAGGGTTTTTCCGGCTAGTGGCTGACAATGAATTAAAAAAAGTGCGGGCTGTTTCAATCCCTGATAGGGATTTAGGGTTTTTCCGGCTCTGATTCGGCCCGATAGGACTGTAGGAACCGCTGTTTCAATCCCTGATAGGGATTTAGGGTTTTTCCGGCTTGCCCGTTATCTTGATGGTCAAGACAACAGCTATCGTTTCAATCCCTGATAGGGATTTAGGGTTTTTCCGGCGAAAATCGGATTCTTCCTCCAGTGGGACTACGAATATGTTTCAATCCCTGATAGGGATTTAGGGTTTTTCCGGCGGGGAGGGATAGATTTAAGTATCGAGGCTGAGCGGTTTCAATCCCTGATAGGGATTTAGGGTTTTTCCGGCCTTAATTCGCCTCAAAGTGATATCCAAAGATAGAAGAGTAAGTTTCAATCCCTGATAGGGATTTAGGGTTTTTCCGGCGGGAAAGATATTGAGTAGCTAAATCATAATAAACGGTTTCAATCCCTGATAGGGATTTAGGGTTTTTCCGGCAGCCCGTTCCAGAAGCCTTGCTGTATTTGGTTTTCAAGGTTCAGTTCCGTGAATCTAAAACAAAAGTACCATTCCAGCCTTCGACTTGTCAACACCCAATTTTTCATACTCACCCCAAAGCCTTATTCTGTAATACTTTCAGACTTTCCGTGAATCGTATTTTCAGACAGAGAGCCTCAAACTCTTGCAGCACGTACATTGTAGCCCCAAAATTTAACACCTCAATTTTTACACCTACCGATTCACGGATTTTCCACCCAAAAACACACATCAACCCGATCACCACTTCCCCAAAGCCCCCCAAACAGAACCCGAAACCACCCCCCAAATCGCCCCCAAACCAGCCCCCACGATCGCCCCCGCCACAGGCCCCAACTCCACCGGTACCCCAGCGCTGACAGCCGGAAACATCGCAGACACCACCGCCCCCAACACAGAACCCGCGAAAGTCCCCAAAAAACTGCCCCAAATCGCCCCCAAAGCCGCACCCTTCATCCCCGAAGGCTGAAACGACACCGGCAGCTTCGGCGAAAACCCGCAAAAACCCAATAAACCGCCAGAAACCAAACCCCCAACCGCACCCACACCCGCCGCCACGATCGCCACACCCAGCAGCAAACCCGCAAACTCGTTCACCGGACGCATCTGACCGTTATATTGCTGCCAAACCACCAACCCCGCCCCCAAACAAACACCAGCCACAGTCCCCAAAAACGCTCCCCAAACCGCCCCCAAATATCCTCCCCGCCGGCCCCACACTTTCCCCACCGGCATCGCCAGAGGAGGCCGAAAAGCAGCCCAAACACAGCCCCAGACAGTACCAACCCCCGCGCCAGACAAAATCGCTTCCCCGATCGCCGGATTGTTATTAATCGCCCCAGACACCGCACCCGCGATCGCCGCCAACAAAAAAGCCCCCCAAGCCGCCCCCACCAAAACTCCCCCCCACTTCCGCCAAATCTGGTTCGGCGACAAAGTAAAAATGCCCCACATCATCCCAAAAAAACTGCCCCAAATCGAACCGACAAAAATCGCCCCCAAAATAGCGCCGCCGCCCTCAGCGATTGCCGAAACAACCCCCGCCACCGCCGCCAAACACAAACTCCCCCAAACACCTCCCCAACCAGCATCCTGAAAAATGCGCTCAAACTTGCCAACCGGAGCCCTCGGCGCAGGAGTCCGACTCCGAGAAGACATCGGCATCGGTAGCAGCGGCACTTGGTACTGGCCGAGTGGGCGCGTCAGCCCCGTGGCGGGCTGTTGCCGGCGCATTGCGGGCTCCCTCACAGGAGGCGGTGGTAACGGCTTTTTACGCTTGGTTTTCGCGGGCTGCAAGTGCAATCCGTTGCTGACTGCTTGCCGCGAAGGAAACGGATCGCGACCTTTGAGGAGTTTTGCCCGATCGCACCAAGGGCACCGAGTCAGATGATTTCCGTATTTATGCTGACTATTTTTGCTGCAAGTTACCAAAGCATCTTCTGCTTCCCGAATCGCATTCACCCAAGTTTTCGCATCCGGGCGCGCCGCAGGATTGCCGTGTCCTTCCTCAAAACAGCGGACAAACATCTGCCGCAGCCGGGGATGCAGCATTTCCAAAGGAGGCGCAGCGGGCATCGGGCGGTAGGGAATTCGCTTCGTACCTGTGGGGAAATGGCCCGATCGAATTCTCGCTTCCAAAGCCGGCGGTTCGTCGCTACCGAGATAAACTCCCGAAAACGGGTGCGTACCTTCCATCAGCAGTTGAAAAATTAATACCGCTAAACCGAACAAATCGTGCTCTGGAGCTCGATCGATATCGCGGAAAGTCTGCCCCTGCAATTCCGGCGGCGTAAACTCCGGTTTCCCCACGGGACACCGATAAACGTAACCGGTATAAGGATCGCGCACTTGAAACGAATCTGTGTCTACCAGCGTTACCAACGCCGTATCCGTGACGAGAATGTTCGACTCGTTTACGTCGCCGATGACGTAACCCCTGACGTGGAGGGCGTTTACAGCCGAGGCGAGATTTCGGGCGGTACGGTGGAGGTAAAGATAGTTAAATAGCGGTTTTTGTTCGCGCCTGGTTTTGGGAGTGTAGAAAGTGTGTACCGGCAGCGCTTTCTTGACGCGCGGCATCACAAAACCGACGATTTTTTCGCGCCCGCCGACAGTATGCAGCAAATCGATCGGCCAAGCAATTGAGGCGTGTCCCGGTTCGGCGATCGGCGCATCCGGCGGCATACTGAACATGACTGTGAGTTTGTCGCCGTCTTCGTCTGTCGGTCTGTGGTAAATTTTTGCTACTAGGGACGAGTCTTGGGCGATCGGGTAGATGCGACCTTCACCGCCGCTGGCGATCGCGGTGTTGGTGTCGATCGCGATCAGTTGTCCGCTAAATTGGCGCTGCAACTGCATAGAATTCGGTTAGGGTATGGGGCATCAATCGATTTTAGATTTTAGATTAGGGATTTTAGATTAAATAAAGCTACCCCACTGATAAATCCGTAATTCTATTCTATTGTGGAGTGGGACTCCGATCTCGCCCTTGAAAACTCAGCAACAGGCTTTCGGGCCTGTTCCACAATAATGCAATTTTGCAGTTGTGCTTACAATTCATTGGGATCGATTCCCATTTCTCGGAGTCTTGATTCTAAGGCTTGCGATCGCGACCGTTGTTGTTCCAGCAGCGTTTCTGCTTGTTCCAGCAGCGTTTCTGCTTGTTCGGCCCGCAGCCGTTCTTGTTCGGCCCGCGCCTCGGCTTGCTGTCGCAGTCGATCGAGTTCCACAAAACTC
>NZ_JAUBWA010000066.1:9486-21237 GCF_036702825.1 Microcoleus sp. A003_D6
CCGTTATCGTCGGGGTAGATGATCTTTGATTTGTCGGGAGATTGCAGTTGTGTAACCATTGCTTTTTTCCCATTTTTTTTTAGGAGTTGATTTTAGTTTAGCCGATCGCCTGTTTCCTCTTCCAGTTCGTCAACTGCCGTTTGGATAAAGTTATCCACCAGCCAGTCGCGGGTGCGCGAGAAATTGCTTCCCAATTCCAGGTACTGACTGCCTAGTTTTGCCTTAAAGTCTTTGGGAAAAATTTCTTTGGCCGCTAACATCTTTTTCCAGCGAGTTAGCTGGCTGGCGTTGCGTTCGGGAAAGCGGTTGTACAAATAGTCGATCGCGATCGCATCTAGAATGTCCGCACCCAGGATTTCCCGCCGTTTCACCTCGTTTTCCAGGCTTGTTTGTCGCCGCCCAGTTAGATCCAGATGCTGGCTAACAGTTGTTTCAATCAAGCGCTGAATCAGCCAGTTTCCCCCACGAAAAAAATCGCGGTCGAACTCCAAGTAAATCGCGCCAAACAAAGCCTCAAAAGTCTCAGAAAAAAATCTATTGTACTCGCTTTTTTCGGTTTCTTTCCCATTCCCTACGCGCCAACATAGTTCGTTTAATTTCAAACTTTGTGCAAATTCCGCAAGTTTTTTCGGGTCGGCTAAACGAGCTTTTAAGGTTGAGATAGCATCTGGATCTAGTTCTGGATATTCGCGGTACAGGTAATCGGTAACAACTGCACTGAAAATCGCTCCGCCTAGAAGTGACAGCCGTTTGTGCTTAACCTCTTGCCAAGCGGGAGACTCCTCCGGGCGATCGGGGTAATCGCTGGTATAGTAACGGCTATTCAAGGCAATTTCCAGCAGTTTTGTCTGCTGAAAGCTGGAAAGGTCGATCGCTGCTTTGACTGCTTCAACATCCACATTCACATTGTTATTTTTTATTAGCTCTAATTCTTCTTCACATTTTCCCCACTTTTCCAACCAATCACCGCCAGTATCTTCAACATACAAATCCACAAAATCTACCCCGTAATTCATCCATTCATCCTGCATTTTTCTGGCCGCTTCCAGTTCTTCCCAGACTTTCTGCAAGTTATTTTCAACGGTGTTCGTACCTTGTACTGTCATAGTATTGGTTTTCATGTAATTTGATTTTATTTCCAACAAATTCACCGCGATTAAATCAAATCTCTATTTAATTTGCACTGCCTGTTGCTAGTTATTTCACAAGATTGATTGCTTGGGTAAATCTTCCCGTTGCTTAGCCAGGACTTACGCAGCACCTGTTGCCTTTCATCGTGTCAACAATCGCCTCAAAACCTTTGTATCTCTCGTTTATAACCGAGTCTCGATCCCTCTAAATCCCCCTGAAGAAGGGAAACTTTAAGTAGACTCCTGTCCCCTCCTTAAGAAGGCGATCGCTGGGGGGATCGAGGGCCTAATACTCAAACAGCATACCGATGCTACGTTTGAAATTAAATTGACACCTATGCCTGTTGCCGCAGTTTGCCAGACCCCTCCCGGAAACAGAAAAGGGGAGGAAGAATCTTGGCATAGCCTTCCCTTTTGCGGGAAGCGGTCTGAGGGTTAAGTTTGTGGCATTGTCGAGAATTCTGGAATATGTAAGTTATTCAAAATTTCTTGTTCACCGAGTTTTTAGCAGTCGGACTATTCTCAGCAGCAGATCGGGTTGATTTAAGGGAACTTGAGGTAACGACCTGCGGGCAAATTATCGCTATTATATAATGCAATATTAACTAACTGGTTCAGGAAATTTGCATCGGTTTTATTATAACTTAAAAATAATCCTCTGTCAATCCCCCAATCTTGAAGAGTTTGTTGCCAATTTTGATATTTTTCTTGAGAAAACTCATCAGAAAGAGTAGTGACTTGAATGCAGAGGGGCTGCTGTTGGCGGTTGCTAACGATCGAATCGGTTGCCATAGAAAGATCCGCAACATAGCGATACAAAACAGTACCTTGGCGTTCGACAATCCGGGCTGCGATCGCTCGAATGACGAGATCGTCAGCCGGATCGAATTTACCGGCCTTGAGTTTTTGTTTCCAGATGTAAAATTTGCGATCGTTTTCCCTCAGCCATTTAGGAAATAGATAGCTGTACCAATACCTTTCCCCCGGACTCATTAACTCAAACGCGGCTTTTTGTTCTCTTTCCGAAGGTAGAGATTGAACTGCCAGCCAAACCTGAGAATCTCGGATAAGCTGTAGCAAAAAAGCCATCACAAATTTTTTAGCAGTTAGCGAACCGGGTTTAACATCTTTCAGCCAGCGATTGATTTCATCCAATCTTTTCGCCAAACTCGGATCTATTGGATCTGCTTCGCTAATTAGGGAGTTGAGCTTATCCTTAATCTCTTGTGCTTGCAAACGACGACCTACTGTACAAACTAAACCAGAATTGTGTGACACCTCGATTTTATTATAGAAGCGCACCAAATTTTCACCGCTCGCTCGGTTGAACGCATTAGACTTGCGGCCAAATTCAGTAGCGGGAATTTTTAAACGCAGATAAACAACGCCGATTGACTTAGATGGATGTTCGCTTTTGCCAACAGTCTATTTTTAATTGTCCTGTGCCTCCGAACTCGCAAAAGTTGCTAACAATAATGTTAAGTCATCATCGGTGCGTTCGGACACGCGGGGCGATCGCAAAAATGACTCTAACTGCTGTTTCGCATCTTCCTCTTCTTTCCACTCGCCAGAAAACCGAAACAAAGGCGCAAAAAACGGCTGGTGCGGCGTACCTTCCGGGATTTTGAGGGCTAGCATTTGCAAGCCGTCGGAAAAAACCGCCAAGTGCCGCAGTTTTTCCCGCAGTACCTGAAATTGCGCGGTTTCGATCGCATTTGGCGAAATCAAAAAGATAGTTTCGTTGATGTATTCGCCGCAAGGGGGTACAGTCAGGGCGATCGCATTTCCTGTACTGTCGCCCGCCACCGCCGCACCGTCGCCGATTTGAGCAACAGCGATTAATTCCGGCGTAGCAACAACCGCAATTAAAGTACAGGCTAAATCTCTCGCCGCCGTTTCCCGCACTGCCGCTTCTGCTTCCACCTGCGCCCGCGCGACTTGCAGCGATGCACTCAAGAATACCTGCCATTCGCTGTCATTTTGAGGCAGCCTTTCCTGTTGCCGGCAAATCGTTTCCACAACTGCTTCTACAGCAATTTTCGCCCCCACTTCTGCGAGTGTTGCCGAACCAGCGCCGTCAGCAACTGCTGCTACCAAAACACCGTTCGGCAAGATGCGCCAGCAGTGGGCATCTTGACAGGGCTGCGATCGTTTTTCGTGGCTCGTACCTATCACCGATGCCGCTACAACTTGCCAATTAAAAGATGAATTCTCCATTAATAACTCTTTTATTCAAAACTGCGTAAATTCAAAACTTAGTGTGCGCGATGGATACCTTAAGCTGTGCTGTATTTAAATTAAATATTTTGGGCGGGCTAGAAGCCCACCCCACAAGAATTTGATAATTTCTTGAGATACAATTTAAAGGCTTAGCGAGCTTGCCAACTGCCAACTGCCAACTGACTAAACAGTTCCCCATCCGGGCGGCGGCAGTGCGACTTGTTCGTCAATTTTTGAGTGAGAAACTCTCTGCATACTAGCCGACAGCCAGATGAACATCTCTCGAAAGTCTAATCCTCTCAATTTTACAGGAGTGCGCTCGACAATTTGCGCGAGACGGGCGATATTAGCACCTTCGACTCCCACTGCAAAAAATGCCACGCGCTTGTTAGTTTCTTCCTCTTTAATGCGCTGTGCTGCTATTTCCACAACATCGTCTGATTCGCCTTGAGGTTCGCCGTCGGTAATCATAAATATCCACGGGCGGTAATAGGTAATGCCGTTATTGCGGTATTCGGATTTGCGGGCGGCAATGGTGTCTAGTGCTAGCTGAATGCCGGCGCCCATGTGGGTTTGCCCTTGAGCTGTCAGCAGCGGTGTCTCGAACTGGTCGGCGGTCACGAAGTCTTGCACGACTTTGATATGATTGTCAAATGAAATAATCGCGACTTCAACTCGCTTTTTAGCTAGTTCGTCTTTAATTAGGTCATTCCTAAAGACTTCCAGCCCCTCATTCAAGGCATCTATGGGTGCGCCTTGCATGGAGCCGGAGGTGTCCAGCAGGAGGACGCAGGGACACCGCGGCTCTGGGTTTTCGGCAAATTCTACGGCTTCGTCTAGTCTCATGGTTCGGGGTTGACCTTGGAGTGGCTCGATTTTTTAGGTTTGTTACTTTACCTCAGTAACATATTTAAGTGCAAATTGCTAGGGCGATCGCATTTTACCATTTGTGTGAAACATAAGTATAAAATATCAGTGTCAAATATCAGAAAGGCGATGGATTTTTTATTCATCCGCGCTCATCGGCGTTCATCTGCGGTCAAAAAAACAAATTCATTCCTGCCTGTGCTAATATAGGCTAATAGTATTCCTGGAAAATAAGGGTAAATATTATGATCGCAACAGTCACACACAAATTAACTTTTGACCAATTCCTTGTAGAATGTCCAGAAGATGGACGCTACGAACTGGTGAACGGAGAGATTGTAGAGATGAATGCGACAAGAAATCATGATGATGTTGCTGATTTTACGTCTGACTCATTTAAAGATCAAATTAAACGGCTAAGTTTAAATTATGTAGTCAAAAATACCGCCGTTATCAGAACTGTAAGTAAAGCCGGCATCGAACAAGGGCGGAGACCGGATGTCAGCGTAATCGATCGCGACTTGTGGCGATCGAACCGTTCTGCTTATGCTGCTTTACGGGAACCAATTCAATTAGCAGTGGAAGTAACATCGACGAATTGGGATGACGATTACATTGATAAATTGGACGAGTATCAGCGCCTCGGAATTCCTGAGTATTGGATTGTCGATTATTTAGCAATTGGCAGTAGGGAATTTCTGGGAAATCCCAAAGTTCCAACTATATTTGTCCACCTTTTGGATGCAGATGGTAACTATCAAACAACTGCTTTTAAGGGCAGCGAGCGAATTGTGTCGCGGACTTTTCCCGAATTAACGCTGACAGCAGAACAGGTGATGAATGTTTAAATTGGTTCGATCTAGCTAGCCCGATCGTTAATATATACAAAATTACTGAAAATATGAAAAATGTTTCCGATAAAAAAGCTATTAGTCCTTGGAATTACAAACCTTGGTGGTGTCAGCCTTGGTCAATTATCTTGACTGGTAGCCGTGGTACGATCGACAAATAGCGTTCCTGGAAAATAAGGGTAAATATTATGATTGCAACAGTCACACAAAAATTGACCTTTGACCAATTCCTAGTAGAATGTCCCGAAGATGGACGCTACGAACTGGTAAATGGAGAAATTGTAGAGATGAATGCCACAAGAAATCATGATGATGTTGCTAATTTCATGTTATTTGACTTCAATGATGAAATTCGGCGACTGAATTTGAATTATGTAGTCAACATTACAGCCGTTATAAGAACTTTAAGTAAAGCTGGAGTAGAACAAGGGCGGAGACCGGATGTCAGCGTAATCGATCGCGACTTGTGGCGATCGAACCGTTCTGCTTATGCTGCTTTACGGGAACCAATTCAATTAGCAGTGGAAGTAACATCGACGAATTGGGATGACGATTACATTGATAAATTGGACGAGTATCAGCGCCTCGGAATTCCTGAGTATTGGATTGTCGATTATTTAGCAATTGGCAGCAGAGATTTCCTGGGAAATCCCAAAGTTCCAACTATATTTGTCCACCTTTTGGATGCCGATGGTAACTATCAAACAACTGCATTTAAGGGCAGTGAACGAATTGTGTCGCGGACTTTTCCCGAATTAACGCTGACAGCAGAACAGGTGATGAATGTTTAAATTAGGTTAATTAACCTAACTCTCTTATTATCTATACAAAATTACTGCAAATATGAAAACTGTTTCTGAACAAAAACCTGTTAGTCCTTGGAGTTACAAACCGTGGTGGTGTCAGCCTTGGTCGATTCTTTTGACAGGTACGAGTCTGATTAGCGGTAGTTGGTTTTTGTTAAAAACTGTTTGGATAACTGTTTTAGTCGCGATTCCTTTATTGGCTTGGATGGGTTTTTTCTTGTTAGTGTGGCCGAGGTTGATGCTGTCTAGCGGAGTTTTGGATGCCGATGCAGATTAGGTTTGGGTGGCGCACACCCTACGTTGTGGGTAAGGTGCGCTGAAGTCCTCGACGCATAACCTCTATATGTAGGGTGCTTGTGGCGCACCCTACGTTTGAGTGTTTCGCAGTCTAGGTTTGCGGGTAATAGTCTTGAATTGCTTTTACTTCCATCGGGTTTGATTTGAGCGATCGAATTCCCGCTGCTGTCGCTTTAGCACCGGCTATTGTCGTAATAATCGGAATTTTGTAAGTCAAAGCTGTGCGGCGAATAAAGATGCCGTCGGCGCGGGATTCTTCGCCGGAAGGCGTGGTAATAATTAGTTGGATTTTCTCATTCTTGATCGAGTCCAACAAATTCGGCCGCCCTTCATGCAGTTTCAATTCCAAATCTACGTCTAAACCTTGCTCTCGCAAAACTTTGCGGGTGCCGTGAGTTGCTACTACTTTGAAACCCAATTCCAAAAATTCCTTGACAACCGGTACAACTGCTAGTTTATCGCGCTCGCGCATAGAAACCAGCACGGTTCCCGACAGCGGCATCAATTGTCCCGCGCCGAGTTGAGCTTTGGCAAATGCTTTGCCAAAATCTGTGTCAATCCCCATTACTTCGCCGGTCGATCGCATTTCCGGCCCTAACAAAGTATCAGTCCCTGGGAACTTAGCAAACGGTAGCACAGCTTCTTTCACGGAAACGTGAATGGGTACAATCTCTTTCGTAAAACCCAAAGCTTCCAGAGTTTGACCGGACATGACTCGCGACGCGATTTTTGCTAGGGGAACTCCGATCGCCTTGGAGACAAAAGGTACTGTTCGAGAAGCGCGCGGGTTAGCTTCCAAAATGAAAACTTGTTCCCCTTGAACGGCAAATTGAATGTTCATCAACCCGATCACTTTCAGGGATTTTGCTAATTCTATCGTCCAGCGGCGGATTGTTGCTAAAGCGGAGTCGGGAAGCGTTTGGTAAGGGATAGAACAAGCTGAGTCGCCGGAGTGGATTCCCGCTTCTTCGATGTGTTCCATAATACCGCCGATTGTGACATTCCCAGTAGTATCGGCGATCGCATCTACATCGACCTCGATCGCATTCTCCAAGAACTTGTCAATTAAAATCGGATGATCCGGTTCTACGTGTACGGCATAAGTCATGTAGCGTTCCAATTCTGCATCGGAATAAACAATTTCCATTCCACGCCCGCCTAACACGTAACTCGGCCGCACCACCACCGGATAACCGATCCGTTGAGCTACGATTAAAGAATCCTCAAAACTCCGCGCCAAACCGTTAGCAGCTTGCTGAATATCCAACTCCCGCAGAATCTTTTCAAATCTTTCTCGGTCTTCAGCACTATCAATTGAATCCGGCGAAGTTCCCCAGATTTTTGTTTGTACGTCAGGATGATTTTCGAGAGCCTTTTGTAAAGGAACTGCCAATTTTAACGGGGTTTGTCCGCCAAATTGAATGATTACTCCCTCGGGATTTTCCGCCTCGATGATGTTGAGAACATCTTCTTTTGTTAGAGGTTCAAAATACAGGCGATCGCTGGTATCGTAATCTGTCGAAACCGTCTCCGGGTTCGAGTTGACCATAATTGTCTCAAACCCGTCTTCCCCTAGGGAATAGGAAGCGTGACAGCAACAGTAATCAAACTCAATCCCCTGTCCGATCCGGTTCGGCCCGCCGCCTAAAATCATCACTTTTCGCTTGGTAGAAGGCAAAACTTCTGACTCCGGCGCGAGACTGTGACCGACTGGTGAAATTTTCTTTTCTTCATCGCCCAATTCCCAAATTGCCGCGCCCACTTCGTAGGTGGAATAGTAATAGGGTGTAAACGCTTCAAATTCAGCGGCACAGGTATCAACTGTTTTGTAAATCGGCACTACGCCCAACTGTTTGCGGTAGGCGCGGACTTCATCTTCCGATGTTTTGGTGGCGTAAGCAATTTGGCGATCGCTAAATCCCAACTGCTTTACTTCAAACATTGTCTCTTTTGTCAACTGGTTGAGCGCAGTCCGTTTCAAGAACTTCTCGGCGTCCAGCAATTCCTGCATTTTATCCAAAAACCAGGGGTCGATTGCTGTGAGCTCGAAGACTTCTTCCACCGACATTCCCATCATCATCGCGTGGCGAACTGTAAAAATGCGATCGGGATTTGGCGTGCGCAATCCGGCGCGAATTTGTTCCAAACTCGGCAATTTTTCCGGTTTGTCGCACCCGAAACCCGCGCGACCGGTTTCCAATCCCCGCAGCGCTTTTTGGAAAGATTCGTTGAAGGTTCGCCCGATCGCCATTACCTCCCCAACTGACTTCATTTGCGTTGTCAGAGTCGGTTCGGAACCGGGGAACTTTTCAAAGGCAAATCGGGGAATCTTCGTCACCACGTAGTCAATTGTCGGCTCAAAAGACGCCGGAGTTTTCTTGGTGATATCGTTGGAAATTTCGTCTAGGGTGTAACCTACCGCTAATTTTGCCGCCATTTTTGCAATGGGGAAACCGGTTGCTTTCGAGGCCAAGGCGGAGGAACGGGAAACTCGGGGGTTCATTTCAATGACGATGAAATCTCCGTTGACTGGATTGACGGCAAATTGAATGTTAGAACCGCCAGTTTCCACTCCGATTTCGCGGATAATTTTCACCGAAGCATCCCGGAGGCGCTGATATTCTTTGTCTGTCAGAGTTTGAGCCGGCGCGACGGTGATCGAATCGCCGGTGTGGACGCCCATCGGGTCGAGATTCTCGATCGAACAAATAATCACCACATTATCTGCCAAATCCCGCATCACTTCCAGTTCGTACTCTTTCCAACCGATCAAAGATTGTTCGATCAAAATTTGCGATACGGGACTAGCATCAACGCCGCCTTGGGCCATTTCTTCAAACTCTTCTTGATTGTAAGAAATGCCGCCTCCCGTGCCGCCCATTGTAAAAGCAGGACGAATAATTAACGGGTAACTGCCGATTTGGTGGCCGATTGCTTTGGCTTCGTCGAGATTGTTGGCAATTCCAGAAGGGCAAACAGCGACGCCAATTCGCGCCATTGCTTCCTTAAATAAAAGTCTGTCTTCTGCCATTTCAATTGCTGGCAACTTAGCACCAATCAACTCGACGTTGTATTTTTCTAAGACGCCATTTTTAGCGAGTGCAACTGCTAAATTTAGCGCCGTTTGACCGCCCATCGTCGGTAAAATTGCTTGAGGTCTTTCTTTGGCAATGATTTGTTCGAGGATGGCCGGCGTTAGAGGTTCGATGTAAATGCGATCGGCCGTTTCTGGATCGGTCATAATTGTTGCTGGGTTGGAATTTACCAGCACTACTTCAAAACCTTCTTCTCGCAAAGCTTTGCAAGCTTGCGTCCCCGAATAGTCGAACTCGCACGCTTGGCCGATAACAATTGGGCCGGAACCAATGAGAAGAATCTTTTTTAAGTCTTGGCGACGGGGCATAGGTTCGTAATTGGTAATTGGACAAGATTAATGATTAACTCGACATTTTTGCATCAGTCTTAGAAACAGGCTTTCTGAGCTGTTCCACCAAAAGCTTACTCAAAATAGTGCAAGTTTTGTTGTTAATTTGAGATTGTGCACTATTATCAGCATTTTGGAAGCGGAACCTCGCGACTCCGGCTGGCAGACACCGCCAGCTAACCAGAAATATTGATTGGAAAAGGGTGCAGTCGATCGGTAAATCCAGACTATTTTAAGTGTTGCGGTCAAATCGTGTTCTAAAATACACAATCCGTGTCTTCTGCCGGATTAATCATTGTAGGGACACGGCACTACCGTCTCCTGACTGTGGAAAACGGGTAAAATTCACCGGATGGGATGATGAAATTGCCCTCTGAACCCGCCAAGGATGTGACAATCGTACATCCAGCCGTGCAGGTGCGGTAGATGGAGGGAGGACACCGCACCGTGCCGTTTCCTTACCCCAAACATCGATCGCCCGCCAAGTATGCCACAATCTAAGCTTGCACCAATCTCTCCCCCTCCCCCCCTCTCCCTATCCAACCTACTAGATCGGGGAATGCGCCGAGTAAGAGGTAAAATATGAAATCGTTCTAAAAGCTTAAAATCAAAAATCTAAAATACAAATATGCCTAGAACTCCCAGCGAATATTCCGTGCACCTGCTGCTTGAGGGCGGCCACCGCGAAGAAATCCGTTTCGCAACGCTGCAAGATTTTCAACTGTGGTACAGCAAAACCCTGGTTCCCAAACAAGATTCGTCCGAATTTCTCAATGTCCCGATCAAAAATATTCAAGGCGAATACATGGTTGTTCGGCCTACCAGCGTTCTCGGAATTCGCGTAGAACCGATATATAGTTCTAGCATCGAGCGATACGAGGAATAAGGAAAGTTATCAATTGAGTAGGAAAGATTGGAAATTGAACAAGATTTTTCGCTATCAGCTATTAGCGATCGCCTGTTGCGTTTTGGCGATCGCTTTTTCGGTGCCCGTCGTTGCAGTTCCGTCGCTGCAACCAATTAGTATAAATCAATTGCAAGCGAGTGAATTGGAGTCGATCGGGCTTGACGCTCAAATCTGGGGCGAAAATGGCAAACCCGGTGATAAAGAATTGCTGTTAAAGTCGATCGGCAACAGCCTCCGCTATCTCGACTCCCAAGCCGCTGCAAGTGCTTACAGCCGCTATGGGGTCGCAGGAATTACGCGCGATCGAGTTCGGCGTTCCCTCGATCGATTCCGCCAATTAGTTGTCAGTTCCACAACCCCAGCACAACTCCAGGAATCTGTCAAGCGCGAATTTGTTTTTTACAAATCCACGGGAAAAGACGGCAAAGGAACAGTTGCATTTACGGGTTATTTCGAGCCGACTTATTCCGCATCTCGCACGCCGAATTCCGAATACCGTTACCCCCTGTACCGCGTGCCGCCAAACATGGGTTCTTGGCCGAAACCTCACCCGACGAGATTGGAGTTGGAAGGCGCAGATGCTTTGCAGGCAAGCAAAGGATTGCTGCGGGGATTAGAATTAGTTTGGTTGCGCGATCGATTCCAAGCATTTCTCGTGCACGTCCAAGGTTCCGCGAGATTGCAGCTAACAGACGGTAGCGTCATGACAGTGGGTTTCGCGGGCAAAACCAGTCAGAGTTATACAGGTGTCGGGCGAGAATTAGTTAAAGACGGCAAGTTTACTTTAGACCAGCTAACATTGCCGAAACTAACCGAATATTTTACCAATTTTCCGGCGGAAATGGACAAGTATTTGCCGAAAAATCAAAGCTTTGTGTTCTTCCGGGATACTAACGGAGTTCCAGCCACAGGCAGCATTGGAGTGCCCGTAACTGCCGAAAGGTCGATCGCCACCGACAAAGCCTTAATGCCACCGGGCGCGCTAGCATTAATCAGCACAAAATTGCCTTATCCAAATGCGGCGGGAAAACTAGAACAAAATGCGGTGAACCGGTACGTTTTGGATCAAGATACCGGCGGTGCAATCAAAGGCGCGGGGAGAGTTGACGTATTTATGGGAACCGGAAATTTAGCGGGCGATCGGGCCGGTTATATCAACTCAACTGGAGAACTGTATTATCCGCTTTTAAAGTAATTGTAGGGTGCGTCAGTCGAGAAAAACTTAATTGTTAACGATAAAACTCAAACT
>NZ_JAUBWA010000066.1:21337-40468 GCF_036702825.1 Microcoleus sp. A003_D6
GACGCACCCTACTCTATCTACTGTAATTGTAGGGTGCGTCAGTCGAGAAAAACTCAATTATTAACGATAAAACTCAAACTGACGCACCCTACTCTATCTCAATTATTAACGACTTGTAGGGTGCGTCAGTCGAGAAAAACTTAATTATTAACGATAAAACTCAAACTGACGCACCCTACTCTATCTACTGTAATTGTAGGGTGCGTCAGTCGAGAAAAACTCAATTATTAACGATAAAACTCAAGCTGACGCACCCTACTCTATCTCAATTATTAACAACTTGTAGGGTGCGTCAGTAGAGAAAAACTTAATTATTAACGATAAAACTCAAGCTGACGCACCCTACTCTATCTACTAAAATAGAAACAACCCCACATCCCAACCCCACAAATGCTAAACAAAATTTGGCAATTCCTCAAACAACTAATCCAGCGCCTATTGGGGAAAACACCCCCACCTGCGCCACCACCTGCGCCCCGCCCCACCCTCACAGACGCAGAATACGAGGCGAAATTCATGGAAATTCTCGAAGGAGTGAATCAAGGCTGGAGTAGAGGAGATGTCGCCGGATTTCTAATTGCAAAACGCCTCAAAGATGCGGAATTAGCCGCTTGGTTGCGCCGATTTGGGGTTCGATTCTTAGAGGGCGAAAGCGGCGGGGATGTCGCCGCTGCGGATGCGGTGGAATCGGTTCAGGAATTGGCGCAGCGGCTGCTGTTATTGAGTAGAATTCGTGACGGGGAATTGGGAGATGTTGCGAGAAAAATTAGCCGGGAGATATTAGCAAGATTTCCGCTACCGATAGTTGAGGATGATGTTGGGAATGGGAATGTTATTGAGGCAGTATTTGTTGGGGATGGTTTGGGTTTTTCTGGGAAAGAATAGGTTGCTACAAATATCAATTGCTTGTTAGAATAGAATATCCAAAATCCCAAGTCCCAAATCCCAAATTCCAAATCGAATGGCACAAGTAATCGGCATCGACTTAGGCGGCACCGCAATCAAACTCGGCAGATTCAGCGAAGACGGCATTTGTCACCAATCCTTAACTGTCCCAACCCCTCAACCGGCAACGCCAGAAGCCGTTTTAGCTGCAATGACGGATGCTATTTTACAACTTCAAACTCCCCCCCTTCTTAAGGGGGGGCTGGGGGGGGATCGAATAAGTGCGATCGGCATCGGCACACCAGGCCCCGCAGATGCGATCGGCAGAATAGCCAGAGTAGCAATTAACCTCAAAAACTGGCATAACGTCCCCTTAGCTGACTGGTTGGAAGCCAAAACCGGACTGCCGACAATATTAGCAAATGATGCCAACTGTGCCGGTTTAGGAGAAGCTTGGTTGGGTGCGGGACGGCACTTTAAGAACCTAATTTTACTAACTTTAGGTACAGGAGTCGGCGGTGCAGTTATCCTAGACGGCAAACTATTTGCAGGGCATCTAGGCGCGGCCGGAGAACTAGGATTGATTGCCATAAATCCAGACGGCCCGGAGTGCAACAGCGGCAATCGCGGTTCTTTAGAACAGTACGTTTCCGTGCAAGCAATCCGCCGCGAAACGGGTTTAGAACCCATAGAATTAGCAAATTTAGCTAAATCTGGAGATGCCAAATCTTTAGAATATTGGGAAAATTACGGGCGCTATCTCGGTATCGGTTTAGCAAGTATAATTTATATTTTGACGCCGGAAGCTATTATTATCGGCGGCGGAATTAGTGCCGGTGCAGAATTTTTCTTGCCGACAGTTCGAGAGGAAATTGAGCGGCGGGTATTGCCGAGTTCTCGCGAAGATTTGCAGTTATTGGTGGCTGAATTGGGCAATCAAGCAGGCATGGTAGGCGCAGCAAAATTAGCTTGGCAGCTCGCTCAAATGACTAATAGACTTGTTGCATAAGTCTTCGATCAATTGACCGCAGATGTAAAGCAGATAAACACAGATAAACGCAGATAATTTCAAGCATAGCGAGCGAATTCATGCAATCTTGTCTAATGACTAATGACTAATGACTAATGACTAATGACTAATGACTAATGACTAATGACTAATGACTAATGACTAATGACTAAGGACTTCTTCACGGCAGAGATTGCCCAGTCGTATTTTTAATGTATTCCTGAATTTTTTGATAATCGTCCGAGTTGCCTTCGCGCATGAGAATAATATTAGTTGCACTGTCAGGCAGGGAAAAGCTGATTAGCCGACCGTTCTGTTCGCAAGCAAAAGAGCTAATTCGACTCATATCGATCGCAAATTCTTTGCGGTCATAATTAATTTTAACCCACGAACCTTTAGAATTGCGGTCGATCGTTTTTTTGAGGTAATCGAGAACTTGCTTGTAAGCCTCAGAATTGCCTTGGGGATTGAGGATAATCGGCTGACTGCTATTAGGCAGCCAAAAAGTGATACGCTTGTTATCAAGTTCGCTAGAAAAAGCACTAATAGTGTCAAGGTCAATTATATATGTACTTTTCTCATAAGTAAATTTGCTCCAGTAAGCCACAACAACCCTCCTCAAACCTGCGTTTCCTGGTATTTTAGGATAGTTTGACAACTCATATCATTTTAGATTTTAGATTTTAGATGTTAGATTGGGCATGACTGATGACTATCGGGGCTTGGATCGCGGGCCTACAGTTGCATTCTTTTTTGAAACTGGTATCACCGTTGAAATCCCAGCTAAAAAGTTAAGTAAAAATATCAGCAATTTTTACCTTCTGCCTTCTCCCGAATGCCTTCTCCCTTCGGGTACTAGCCCCCCAACCCCTATGCAGCGGGTCGGGGGTAAGGTTTTACACTCGTTGAGAATGCTGCCCGATATCATGTCCGGTAAGTGCGACCCGAATCAAGTCCTATTATTGGGTTGGGCGGGTGAGTGCAATCGAGATAGTCTGCCCGATTTGAGTATTGTGTGCACTCACCCGCCCTACAGACATCCAATATATCAGAACTAATCGATCGCACATAATATCAGATCAGTTTGCGACAACTTTCCCGGCAACCAAGTCGCGACCCTCATCTTCTAAAACATCCTGCTTTCCCTGGATGCTGGCCGCCTGGATAAACCCCTGAAACAAGGGGTGGGGGGCGCTAGGTCTAGATTGGAATTCGGGGTGAAATTGACTGGCTATGAAAAAGGGATGGTTGGGCAATTCGATCATTTCTACCAATCGGCCGTCGGGAGATGTCCCGCAGACTGCATAACCTGATTCTAAGAAAAGATTGCGGTAGGCGTTGTTAAATTCGTACCGGTGGCGGTGCCGCTCGTAAATCACTTCTTTCTGATAAAGTTTGAAAGCGAGGGTGTCTGGGTTGACGCGGCACGGATACAAACCCAGTCGCATTGTACCGCCCAAATCGACTACATCTTGCTGTTCTGGCAATAAATTAATTACCGGATTTGCTGTATCCGGGTCAAATTCAGCGCTGTTGGCATCCTCTAGTTGGGCGGTGTGGCGCGCCCATTCAATCACAGCACACTGCATCCCCAAACACAATCCCAAAAATGGAATTTTGTGCTGTTTGGCGTATTGAATTGCAGCTATTTTGCCGTCTACTCCCCGAATCCCAAAACCTCCGGGTACAAGAATGCCGTTGACACCTTTGAGATAATTTTCGATATTTCCAGATTCCAAATCTTCTGAGTTGATCCAGTGCAAATTCAGGTCGCTGCCGATCGAGATTGCTGCGTGCCGCAAAGCTTCGACCACCGAAAGATAAGCATCGTTCAACCGCACGTATTTGCCAACTAAAGCAATATCAATTTTGTGATTGGGACTGTAAAGCCTGTTGACTAAAGTTTGCCACTGATGCAAATCTGGCTGGCGATGTTCGAGTTGCAGCAAATTGAGCGTTTGCTGCGCCAAACCTTCCTTTTCCATCATCAGGGGTACTTCGTAGATACTTTTAGCATCTTGAGATGTGATGACGCATTCTTCGGGCACGTTGCAGAATTCCGACAATTTCTGTTTCATGCCCAAAGACAGCGGGCGATCGCACCGACATACTAAAATATCTGGTTGAATGCCGATCGACCGCAATTCCTTCACCGAATGCTGAGTCGGTTTAGTTTTCATCTCCCCAGCCGAAGGAATCCAAGGTATCAGCGTGACGTGCATATACACAACATTTTGTCGCCCGACATCCTTGCGAAACTGGCGAATTGCCTCCAAAAACGGCAAAGATTCAATATCTCCCACCGTTCCGCCAATTTCCGTAATCACGACATCGGGATTAGTATTTTTTGCTACCCGGTGAATTCGCTCTTTAATCTCGTTAGTGATGTGCGGAATCACCTGCACCGTGCTCCCCTGATACTCACCGCGGCGTTCTTTGTTGATCACCGCTTGATAAATGGAACCCGTGGTGACGCTGTTGAGGCGAGACATGGAAGTATCGGTAAAACGCTCGTAGTGCCCCAAATCGAGGTCAGTTTCCGCACCGTCTTGCGTGACAAAGACTTCTCCGTGCTGAAACGGGCTGAGAGTGCCGGGGTCAACGTTAATATAGGGGTCTAGCTTCAAAATCGAGACAGAATAGTCCCGCGACTTCAATAGGCGGCCCAAGGAAGCAGCGACAATTCCCTTGCCGATGCTGGAAACCACGCCGCCGGTCACAAACACAAATTTGCTCATAGGATTTTCGACTTTAGATGTTTCAATGTCAGGTCAGACTCAAATGTGACATAGGTAATCCATAAGGGCAACCACGGGGGATTGCCCCTACACCCATTTGGCCTATCATTGAGGATTGTTATGTGCTTGCAACCAAGTTGTCAAATCTGACAAGGTGGCAAAGTCTAATACAGCCTCTCCTAAACTCTCTAATTCCTCAACGGATAACTGACTTATACAGGCTTGGATATCCGGCGACAGTGCGCCTACACTACGTTCCAACTGGCGAGTAATTAATCGCAAATTCCCTTGTTTGATACCTTGCTCGATACCTTGTTCGATACCTTGTTCGATACCTTCTGCAAGGGCTATTTTGGTAGCTAGACTAATGGAGCCACGCTGGTCTTGAATCCAGATTTCTCGCTTATCTAACTCATCTAGTTCCTGAGCATTTAGATTCGCTGTACTGGCAATTTTAAAAGCCTGTTTCAGTTCCTGTACATTTCCCAATTCTTCGGGAACAGACTGTAAAGCTTGAGCTGTTTTCATGAAGTATATCCACTTATCTGTCAAGGTTTCTAATTCATCTAGTCCCTTGTTGAATTTTGGTAACTCCACAAACACCAGCTCAAATTGATCCGCTAGATAATCTACTAAAAATGTCTTTTCTTTGAAAATGAAGTGCGAAATCACTGTGTCCATGTTCTCAAACATTTTAAAATCTGTAATTGTCAGAGCAATCACAGGGTTTAAATGGCTGTAGCCACTTCCTGTGCTTAACTGCATTGAATAAGTTTTAGTTGCATTATACAAAACCCGCTGCTGAAAGTATTCTACATTCAAAACCTGCATTTCAATAATCACAGTTTTGTCACCAGTAATCTTGGCTTTAACATCCAAGTAAGTATCTTTTATCCCTTTAATGTTTGGAGCTAAATAGGGGTCGATAATTTCTAAATCTTCGATAACTGGCTGTGCTTCGTAGAGGAGCGCATTCAAGAAACTAATCAAAATGTCTTTACTGTCAGCAGAGCCGAAGATTTTTTTAAAGGCAAAGTCGGTTTTGGGGTTGATGAAATTCATGGTAATTACAATTTATTAGGATTTGAGGGATTTCGGTTAGAGCTATTTAATAGTCGTCTAACTTAATTATACAATCTTGCAGGTTAGGCTGGATCGCCCGTTGGCGAAGCCCGCCCCTACGGGGGCTACGCCAACGAAGAGGATCGACCAAACCTACTGGTGTTTGCAGCCCGTTCCTTCACTTTTCCCAAAAAGCTAACTCAGGAACGTTTCGCCAATGGTAAGGTCATGGTAAACGAAGCATCTCAAATCTGAAGAGAAAAAACAGCTATGAAGTTTGTCTGCGTTATATCCCCTCAACAATTGCTTTCTGCTGGTATCGCATTGCTCGCGGCGATCCTCTTCGAGGGCTTCGCTAACGAGTGCGGCGCGTGGTTCGCTCCCAATGCGGCGCGGGCACAAGATCCGGGAGAAAATTATTTGTCTGTGTCGCCGAAAATCCTCGCTAGTAACGATGTGAATTGCAATGACGGACGATCGCCCCAAAGTCGCTGTCCAGTCGGCGGTTTGTTCGTCAAAACTCAAAATACGACCCCAGAACAAGTCTTTCCTCTCAAGCAGACTGAAGTTAAAGCCAAAATTGCTGGCAATATCTCCCGCGTCGAAGTTGTTCAGAAGTTTGAAAATCCTTTTCCCGAATCTTTAGAAGCTGTTTATGTCTTTCCTTTGCCCGACGAAGCGGCGGTGGATGACATGGAAATTAAAATCGGCGATCGCATTATAAAAGCTGATATCAAACGGCGCGATGAAGCTTTGGAAATTTACCAAAAAGCCAGACAGCAAGGCCGGACTGCGGGTTTGTTGGAACAAGAACGCGATAATATTTTTACTCAGTCTCTCGCTAATATCAAACCGGGAGAAAAAATTGAAGTTACGATTCGCTACACGGAAAGTCTCAAGTTTGCTGGCGGCGATTACGAATTTGTGTTTCCTATGGTGGTAGGGCCTCGCTATGTTTCGGGAAATACGACCGATCCCGATCGCATTAACCCGCCTGTCTTGCCTCCCGGAACGCGATCGGGCCACAATATCGGTGTTTCAGTAGAAATAGATGCCGGAGTTGCGATCGGCGATGTCCGCTCTACTTCCCATCAAATTACAACTGACCGCAGCGGCAATATTGTGCGAGTCCAATTAGCTAACTCTGACACAATTCCCAATAAAGATTTAATTCTGCGCTATCGAGTGGCGGGGGAAAATACTCGGGCAACTATTTTGACTCAATCGGACAAGCGGGGCGGTCATTTTGCTACTTATCTGATTCCGGCCTTAAACTACAAAACTAATGAAATTGTACCTAAAGATGTCGTGTTTCTGATGGACACTTCCGGTTCTCAGCAGGGCGAACCGCTGGCAAAATCTAAGGAGTTGATGCGCCGCTTCATTCAAGGGCTGAATCCCAAGGATACTTTTACTATTATTGATTTTGCCAACACGGCGAAAGCGCTTTCAACTACTCCTTTAGCGAATACTGCGGAAAATCGACAAAGCGCAATGAATTATATCGATCGGTTGCAGGCTAACGGCGGCACAGAACTGCTCAACGGCATTCAAACTGTGATGAATTATCCTGCGGCAAAAACAGAAAGGCTGCGGAGTATTGTACTAATTACCGACGGTTATATTGGTAATGAAAAAGAAGTGCTTGCCCTGGTTCAAAGGAGTCTGAAACCGGGAAATCGACTTTATAGTTTTGGTGTCGGCAGTTCGGTGAATCGGTTTTTGCTCAACCGTTTGGCAGAAGTGGGAAGAGGCACGTCTCAAGTAATTCGTCAAGATGAACCGTCAGCAGAAGCAGCAGAAAAGTTTTTCCGTCAAATTAACAGTCCGGTACTGACTAATATTCAAATTAGTTGGGAAGGAATGGGGGAAAAACCGGAAATTTATCCGATCGCACCTCCAGACTTGTTTGCGAGTCAGCCGCTGGTTTTGTTTGGCAAAAAGACCGATCGATCCCCCGGCCAACTTCGCATCCGCGGCACTCAAGCTGGTGGCAAAGCTTACGAACAGATTTTACCCGTCAATTTTGCTCAATCAGCCGGCGCGCGGCAGCGGGAGTCTACTTCAGTCGCAGCAACGGCTACGGATTTTGGCAATCCGGCGGTAGCTCAGCTTTGGGGTCGATCGCGGATTAAAGATTTAATGAATCAAATGTTTGGCGGCGAGACGAAATCTCTGGTGGAAGCTGTGACTAATACTGCTTTGACTTATCGCTTGCTGTCGGAATACACGGCTTTTGTGGCTGTGAGCGAAGAAGTGCGAGTCGAACCCGATGGATCTAGTCGTAGGGTGCAAGTGCCTGTGGAATTGCCGCAGGGTGTCAGCTATGAAGGTATTTTCGAGCCGGAAGCTGCCGAGTCAACTAGGGGCGGCATTAGGAGCGTTACACCGACTCGCAGCCCGCTACCGGTGAGCCCAGTTCCTGTTATGCCGCGGCAGCGAGGTGACGGTGAGTCGCAACGCTTGCAGCCAAAGGCTTCTCGCTGGGAAGTAGTCAGTGCCGAAGGGTTGGATGCCGGGGCGATCGCCGCTTTGACTCAATACCTGCAATCTGTTAATCTCCCGGCGGGGGTTAGCGGTGAAACGGTGTGGGAGTTATCGGTACAAGACGGCCGCGTTGCTCGAGTGGCGATAGATACTCAAAGCTCGACGCTGCAAGCAACAGACGCCGTAGAGACTCTCAAGAATGCCTTGAGTTCCTGGCAACCTCCCGCAGGATTCAAGGGCAAGCTGCGCCTGAAGTTGCGAATTACGGTCGATCGTTAAGGAATGACTATCTATGTCAAGAAACATTAACTTTTAAGTCAAAAGTACCGAAAGGGCGATCTCTACCGTGAAGAATATATAAAATCTTTATTAAGAGATCGCCTTTAAACAGAAAGTAATGTTAACAAGATTTATACAGTTTGAGGCAAACGCTGAAACAGTCTAATTTCTGAAACAGTCTAATTTCTGAAACAACCTTAAGATTAGAGATTTCTCGATCCGAAACCCCCCAATCATAGAAGGTATCACGCCCTATGGAAGTTAGCGAACTGCTCAACAATTACGAAAAAGGACAAAGAGACTTTACTGGAGCCGATCTGGGCGGGGCAAACCTCAGCGGAGCAATCTTAATCGGAGTCAACCTTTCGCGAGCTAATCTTTCCGGGGCGAACCTCAGCAGAGCGTTTCTCACCAAAGCAACACTCAAAGCCGCACAGATGCAAAGAACAAATCTATGTTTTGCCAAAATGGGCGAAACCCAACTATCGGGCGCAGATTTGACAAAAGCCAATCTCAGCGGAGCTTTTTTGGTAAAAGCAAAATTGCCGAGAGTAAAGTTAAGCGGCGCAACTTTAACCGGCGCAAACCTGCGCGGTGCTGTGTTGTGGAATGCCAACTTGTGCAGCGCTGACTTGCAATTAGTTAACTTGCTGGGCGCAAATCTGACGCGAGCTAATTTTAAATGGGCAAACCTTTACGGTGCAAAGCTCAACAGTGCAAAACTTTTTGGAGCTCAATTAACCGGAGTCAGTTTGCGGCGAGCGCAGTTGACAGGGGTGAATCTCTGCGGTGCAGATTTGAGCGGCGTTAACGTGAGCGAAGCTAAACTCATGGGAGCTAATTTGGAAGGCTCGAATTTGGCGGGGGCGAATTTCAGCGCGGCTCAGTTGCGGGGAGTGAAATTGGCGGGAGCAAACTTAACCGGGGCTAAGTTGAGAGGAAGTTGTTTGAGAGGGGCAAATCTGAATTGGGCAAAGCTGTGTCAAGCTGATTTGATGGCAGCAGATTTGAGCGAGGCGACGTTAATAGGAGCTAATTTAGATAATGCTTTGTTGGCGGGAGCTATTTTGCCGGAATCTACTAGGCGCTATTTTTCCTTAGCAGGGGCGGGCAGAGTCAATTCTTGGGAAGTTAATGAGATTAACTGTTGACTGTTGACTGTTGACTGTTGACTGTTGACTGATGACTGATGACTGATAATTAATAACTATGACAATTAATTTTGGGGTGGTGCTGGTAACTGCGGCATCGGAGGTGGAGGCGGAGAATATCGCGAAATCTCTAGTTGAAAACAAGCTGGCTGCTTGTGTGAGTTTGTCGCCAATTCGCTCGATTTATACTTGGCAAGGCGAGATTAAGGCTGAGTCAGAGTGGCAGTTGGTAATTAAAACTGATTTGGCTAAATTTGAGGCTTTAAAAACAAAAGTTCAGGAACTCCATTCCTATGAAGTTCCCGAAATTATTGCTATTCCTATTATCGCTGGCAGCGATGCTTATCTGAATTGGCTGGGACAATCTTTAAGTTTGCAGTCAGGACTTTAGTCCTGCATTATCCAATAGACCTCTTGCAAAAATAATTAGGACGGGCTCTCCGGCCCATCCCACAAGAAAAATAACTCTTGTGGGATGGGCCGGAGAGCCCGTCCCATTAATTGATGAAAAGGATTTTTGCAAGAGGTCTATTATCCAGTGAAGAGGGACTGAAGTCCCTACTAAAAATGGTCAGAAACCTACGAATTATGACTGGTAGGGCCGATGACGCCGACTTTGTGGCGAAAACTTAGTTCGCCGCCGAACCAGCCTGTAATGCCCAGCAAGGTTGCCACGACGATCGATATTGCTAAACCTGTAAAGACGATCGGCTCAGCCGGATTTCCTTGCCGCAACACCAGGTTAATCAGGGAAAGTACCAGAGCCGCCACATTGCCGCCCATGTGCAACCAACCTGCACTGCGATCGCGCACTCTTTTAATTTTGAAAAAATCTAAAAAACCCGTGATTCCCGCCAAAATCCCCGCACCAAAACCGGCACCGATCAGCCAAACCGAAGCTCTCGCCCAAAACGGATCGCTTGTCAGCCAATAACCGATATCGGTGCCGGCGGCTCCTACTAAAAAGGCTACCGGAAACACGATCAGCACTGGGTGGAGGGGATGACCTGCAACTGAAACTGTACTTGTAATCCCAGCGTCGCGATACTCTTTGTCGTCACTTTCGAGAATCGGCGGAATATTGGGATAGGGCGTATTATTTATTTGATTTGTTTCCATGATTTCTAGCGATCGGTGTTCTACCTACAAAGCCCGTTTTTATTGAATTGAACTTAATCCCAAATCCGCTCGCCATTTTCGTCAACGCGGGCCTGCCGAATTACGTCGGAAATTTCATCGGCGTCTTTGACGTGGTGCAAAGCTTTCTTTTCCCCATCCGGTTCTTCTACAACCACATAAGTTGGAACTGTCACAACATCTCCCGTGATGTCGGGCACGTGGTCAACTGCCAGTTGCTGGGCTTTTTCTTCGATGGTTTGCGGCTCGTCGGAAATGCGATCGCCCGGATTGACAGTGCGCTCCATATCTTTGCCTGGTTTGTCGATACTCATAAAAACCTCTCTGGTATTTCTACTTTTTTGCTGACTCTAATTCCTACTATTGAACGAAAAATCTCCCTGCACAAACATCTCCCGACGGGTGGAAGTTTCAGTTAGGGCGATCGCAGGCAGCCTCTACCTACAGGAAGAGGCTTTTCGGCTGGTTCCGAAAAAACTTAAGGTAAAATCTAATGGATCGCGAATTAAATAACTTACAATTTTAATTGTTATAGTGGGATGGGCGTCTCGCCAGTCCAAAAAGGACGGGCGAGACGCCCATCCCACTTTCCTTGTGGAAGTTATTTAATTCTCATTCCTAAGCATGATATTTTCCTTCCCTTTGAGTTGCTCATGAAAAGTTACGATTGGATTGTTGTCGGCGGCGGCATTACGGGTGCGTCACTGGGTTACGAACTGGCAAAAAAAGGTTTTGCTGTGCTGCTTTTGGAACGAGATGCTGCCATGCAAAATGCGACTCGTTTTAGTTACGGCGGCTTGGCTTATTGGTCGGGGACGACTGATTTAACTCGTCAATTGTGTCGGGAAGGTATCGAACGCCACCGCAATTTATCGGCGGAATTAGATGCTGATACTGAGTTTCGCGAGTTGGATTTGTTGCTGACAATTGATGCGGGTACTGATGCCGAAAAAGTTGCGGCTAATTACGCGGATTTTGCGATTGTTCCGCAGCTTTTGAGTGTTGCAGAAGCTGGCGAGTTGGAACCTTTGCTGAATAAAAGTGCGATCGCGGGAGCCCTGACTGTGCGCCACGGTCACATTTCGCCGACTGCCACAAATAAAGCTTATTGTCAAGGGTTTGTGCGGTTGGGAGGCACTATAGAATTTGCTGAAGTAATTGGGTTTATAGAAGAGGGAAATCGGATTTCGGGAGTCAAGACGGCGCAGGGAATTTATCGTTGTGAAAATGCTGTGGTTTGTGCTGGAGGTTGGAGTCGGAGTTTGCTGAAGGCTGCTGGTATTTCTGTGGGAGTTTATTTTACTCGCGCGGAGATTTTGTCAACTGCACCTGTGGATTTGAAACTCAGGACTTTGGTGATGCCTGCGCTATTAAAACGTTTTGAATTGGAAGCTGAATCGAGTAGAATTGAGGTGGATTTTCTTTGGGATGAACCGGGTAAAGAGTTGCTGTCGCCGATTTTAGATTCGGGTGCAATTCAGTTTAATGATGGGAGTTTGCGGATCGGGCAATTGTCTCGCACTTTGAGCGATTTGAATGCTAAAGTCGATCGCCAAACTAGCGAAAAGGCAATTCGTGCAGGTATCGGCAAAGTTTTGCCTGCTTTGGAAAATTTACCGGCAACTTGGCACGAGTGTATTGTGGCATTTAGCGCCGATCAGTTGCCCGTAGTGGGAGAAATTCGAGCTCGCCCTGGATTGCACGTTTTTTCGGGTCTCAGCAATCCTTTGACTATTGTACCTGCTTTGGCGGAGCGATTTGCTAATTGGGCGGGGGGAGAAGAAGATAGGGCGATGGCTTACGCCCCGCTACGCTACGAGCTTTTGTCTCCCAATAGATTTGCTTAAAATAACTAATTTTAACTGTTAGCTTTTAACTGTTAGTGAGGAGAGGGCGGGTTTATGTATATTGTTAGTTGGAATTATAGATGGTTGGTGAACCCGCCCCTACAGATTCGCTCATACAATAATAATAATACATCTAAAATATCAAGATTGGTAGGGGCGGGTTCACCCAAATTTCAATCATCAAATTGCAGGACTCAAAAACCCGCCCCCTCCCATCGCTTAATGACTAATGACTACTGACTAATGACTACTGACTAACAAAGGCAGCGCGACAATAAATGTAGTACCTTTGCCGATCGCACTTTCCACACTTATTGTACCGCCGTGCAGGTCAACGATGTGTTTGACAATGCAGAGTCCCAAACCCGATCCTTTAATCTTGCCTACATTAGCACCCCGTTCAAACTGCTGAAATAATCTCCCCTGATATTCCGCTGTCATGCCAATTCCTTCATCTCGAACGCAAAAAATTACTTGTTTATCTTCACAGCTTAATTCTAGACTGACAGTGCCACCATTTGGAGAATATTTTATAGCATTTGACAGCAAATTAGTGAGGAGGTGTTGCAGCAGTTTGGCATCCAGATTAGCTGGCAAATTTTCTGTTAGACTGCGGAAAGTGACGAAGTGTTTTTGAGTGGCGATAGGTTGCAGTTCTTCTAAAATAGATTTGCACAAATCAATCAGATTTACAGGTTTTAAATTTAATAATATTCTCCCTGAGTCTGCCTTGCTAATCATTAAAATATCCTCCAGCAATCCACTCATACTGCTGACCGCTTTTTTAATGCGATCGACATTTTTATTTGTGGTTCCTGGCTTCCCTTGCAAGTCTGAATCTTCCAGCATCTCAGCCGATAGCTGTATCGTAGTTAAAGGAGTGTTTAAATCGTGGTATACCATTGAAATAAATCGCGATTCGTTTTCGCTTTTTGCTGCTGCTAGTGCAATTATTTTTTGCATTCTAACTGCTTCTTGATGTTTGCTCAGCGCTATCTTGATGGTGGCGTGCAGTTCTCTTTGTTTAAACGGTTTGAGGAGGTAGCCGTAAGAGCCAGTATTTTCGGCTCGCTGCAAAGTTTCGTCGTCGGCGTATGCAGTTGTATAGATAATTGGCATATCTAATTCTTGATTAATTATTGCTGCTGTTTCTATGCCGTCAATGTCGCCTTTGATGACTATATCCATTAAGATTAAATCTGGTTTCATTTCGCCTGCGCGCTGGATGGCATCTGCTCCTGAAGAAACGATGTCGGCGATTTTATATCCCAATTTTTCTAATTTTGGAGATAAATTTTTAGCAATTAACAGTTCGTCTTCTACAATCAAGATACTAATTAATTTTTCGGGGAAATTCATATTTTTACAACCTTTGAAAGTAGTTTAATTCGTTAAACTTCAAGTGAAATGTTGTGCCAAATTGTCTTGAAAGTTCGATGGTTCCTTCTAACTGCTCGGTTAAAGTGCAGACAACTTGAAACCCCATCGAGTTAGTTTTCCGAAAATCTAAGTTTTGAGGAAAGC
Organism: Microcoleus sp. A003_D6; assembly: GCF_036702825.1. Taxonomy (NCBI): domain Bacteria; kingdom Bacillati; phylum Cyanobacteriota; class Cyanophyceae; order Oscillatoriales; family Microcoleaceae; genus Microcoleus; species Microcoleus sp. A003_D6. The sequence goes on from NZ_JAUBWA010000066.1 coordinate 35,457, forward strand.
CAATGCCGTTGTCCTTAACGAAAAGGTGGATTGACCGATCGCCCGTTTGATAGCATTCTACACTAACTGTACCCGTTGTGCCATCAGGAAAAGCGTGTTTCAGGGTATTTGAAACCAATTCATTAGCAATTAAACCGCAGGGAGTAGCCGTTTCAAGATTTAGGAAAATTGGTTCCGCTAATACCTGCAACTGAATGCGGTTGTCGCTAATATTGTAAGAGTGAAACAAGTTACTTACCAAATCTTCGAGATATTCGCCAAAATTAATTTGCGCCAGGTTGGTCGATCGGTACAGTTTCTCGTGAATCAGAGCCATAGAATAAAGCCGATTCTGACTTTCTTCAAACATTTTGGCTAATTGCGGGTCGGCAACTGTGTTCGATTGCAGTTCTAACAGACTGGCAACTACGCAGAGGTTGTTTTTGACGCGGTGGTGAACTTCTTTGAGCAAAATTTCTTTTTCTTTGAGGGAGTTTTTCAAATTTGCTTCCGCTTGTTTGCGATCGCTCAGTTCAGCTTGCAGTTGCTGGTAGAGTAGAGATTGCTGAATGGCGATCGCCAATTGATTCACCAACTGCTGAAATAAATTGATTTCCCATTCTTGCCAATCCCTGGGGCGCGAGCACTGGTGGGCAATCAGCAATCCCCAAAGTTGGCTGTGCTGAATAATCGGCACTACTAACTTTGCCCTAACTTCAATCTGTTTCATAAACTCCACCACACAAGGTGTCATGCAGGGGTCATCTAGTTCGGAGATCGCACAAATTCGCCCTTGCATATAAAGCTGATAACTTTGGGCCGGAAAAACCTCTTCGCCAAAATATCTATTCACGAGTTGGCTGCATCCTTCTGCCACGGCTTCAGCAATGACTCGCCCGCCCTTTTTGGGTAAAATTTGATAAACCAAAACTCGATCGGCTAACAATACTTGCTGGAGTTCCGCAACCGTGGTGTTGAGAATTTCCTCTAATTGCAAAGACTGGCGGACGCGGCGGGCGATCGCCTCCACGAGCCGTTCTTGCTCGAACTGCTGCCCCCTGGCGATTTCGGCATATTTAGAATTGCTGATATCGGCGGCGTAACCAATAATTTCGATCGGAATACTCCTGCTGTCAACCAATAGTTTTAGTTCCGTCCGCAGCCAGCGGTAAAGTCCGTCTATGTGCAGAAAGCGGTAGTCGCAAATGCAATTTTTACCCTCGGACAAATCAGAAAAGTTTACTATAAATTGTGACCGATCTTCAGGGTGAATGCGGCTCAACCAAAAGTTAGGATCTGCTAACAGTTCTTGTGGGTCGTAACCAACGATTGCCTTAACATTGTCGCTGATGTAAGTAGTACAAAAATCCCCCGCCGGTGCGGCAGTAAAAATTACCGCCGGATTAGAAGCCAGTAAAAATTGCAGGCGTTCTTTTAACTGCTGCAATTCCATTTCTGCCCGCTTGCGGTAACTGATATCTTCGATCGCCCCCATGAGAAAGAGAGGAATGCCTTCGCGGTCGCGGATCAGCGTCACCGTCAAGTTTGCCCACATCAGCTCGCCATTCTTCTTAATCAAGCGTTTTTCCATTTGGAAGCGAGAAATATTGCCCTCAACCAACTGCTTGACTTGCTCGACCTCTGCTTCTAAATCTTCTGGATGAGTGAGTTCAGTAAAAGTCATGTTCGCCAACTCCGCATCGCTATAGCCCAACATCTGGCGGTGAGCTTCATTCACTTCGATCGTGCGGTAGTCGCGCACGCTTGCCAAACAGATCGCCATCGGAGCATCGTCAAATAAGTTGCGAAACTTTTCCTCGCTCTTTTGCAGTGCAGCTTCTGCGTGTTTGCGAGCGGTAATGTCTCGGGCGACCCACATCACCCGATCGACCCCCAGCGGCGAAATACTGCCCTCAAACCAGATTAACTTGCAGCCAATTTCCCTGCTGTATTCAACTCTGTGGGTTTGACCAGATGCCAAAGTTTGGCGAATGTGGCCCAGGGCAAAATTAGCTTCCGCTTCTGGGAAGATGTCGGCGAGGGTTTTACCCAGCACTTCAGGAGCTGGTTTGTACAGCGGTTCGGGAGCCGTGGGGGCAACTTTGAGGTAGCGGCCCGTTGCGTCGAAAACCAGCACGATATCCGTCATGGCATTAAACAGCGCCAGCAGTTCTGCTTCGGAGTTTTGCAGTTTTTCTGCGGTCAATTTACCTGCTAATACGGCTTGTTTGTAGCGTTCAGTCCGTTGCTGGACTCGCTGTTCTAACTCTGCGTTGAGTTGTTGCAAAGCGGTTTCTGCAAGCGTGCGATCGCTCACATCTCGACCCACAGCTTGATACTCAACGATTTTTCCTGTCTCGTCAAAGATTGCGCGATCGATCCACTGTTGAGTGCGAATTTCGCCGCTCGGCAAAATTGCTCGGTGTTCGGAAGTAAAAAAAGGCTTGTCGGGAGATAATAAATTATATTGCTCCAGAAAAGATTCTCGGTCTTGCTCTAAAATCAGCGGCAGGAAGCTGTTACCGAGCAAGTCTTCTGGTTGCACACCAAAATAACGACAGTAAGCTTGATTGACAAATGTCCTTCTGCCATCGGGGAGGTAGCGGCAAATCAGTTCGGTTTGGTCTTCCACAATTGCCCGGTAGCGGGCTTCGCTCTCTTGCAGGGCCTTTTCGGCATTTTGGCGATCGCAGACTCGTTTTTTTAGTTCACAATTGCCGTCTAACAGTTCGGATTGTTCTGGGAGTTTTGCCGCTTCTTGGTGCAGTGCCTCCATCCAGCTATACATTGCTGGGCGAATCCTTTTTTCGCTGACTAAACCTACGGGCTGACCCCGTTCGTCCACAATTGGCAAGTAATCGATCGAGTATTGACAAAATAGCTTAAATGCGGTCAAAATATCTGTAAATTCTGATTCTTTTAAAACAATTAAATTCCGCGTCATTGCGTCGGCAACTTTCATGCCTTGCCATCCATATTCGGCGGAGGCTAAGTTCAGCACATCTCCCGGGCTTAGCAATCCGACTAGCTGATTTTCATCGACAACTAAGACGCAACTAATTGATGCTGTTACCGTTGCGTTTGAGTGCGGCGGTGAATTTGGCAGCCGACAAGGGTTTCTCGCCCGACGCATCAGGGCGATCGCATCTTCGAGCGATGTTGAGGGCGCAACCGTCACAGGATGGCGATCGACAACTTCGTCGGGCGATTCCCTGCGGGATAGCTTCGCTTCACGTAAATTTGCCGCCAACTTAGCAAGTTCCATAAGTCTTGACCTAAAATTATTCCTAATTAACTTTAGCAACACTTTTCGCGATCGGTCAGCGGTCATCAGTCGTCATATCATTTCCTGTAAAATAACCGTTATAAGCCAAGTAGTGAGGACTTCAGTCCGAGCGAGTTTTATGAGAAGTAAAATTCTTACTACGACCCTATTTGATTGCCGTCGTTTTAGCGGAGATCGTATCATATCATAGGAATTCCGGCCACTGAGGTACTTTTGATGCTTTTTTCATCAATTGCCATCAACTCTCCAGGATTGACAGATAATGTCTGTTGTGACCATATATTAAAAAGAACGGCAAGTATCTCAAAATCTCATGAGTGAATTACCTTTCTAAAAAAAAAGTTGAGTCTGACGGGAAGCGAATATCTGACGGAACGTCTAAAAGTTTTATGAGAGTTGCTCGATGATTTTTGGAAAAATCAACCCTCATGCTTATATCCCCAATATTCCGTCGTACAACTGCCTAATAAAATTATCGTCAGTAGACCTCTTGCAAAAATCCTTTTAATCAAATTCTGGAACGGGCTCTCCGGCCCATTCCACAAGAAAAAATAACTCTTGTGGGATGGGCATCTTGCCCGTCCTAGTTATTTTTGCAAGAGGTCTAGTATCAGCCGCTTAGGATCGCGAATTAAATAACTTACAATTTTAATTGTTATTGTGGGATGGGCGTCTCGCCCGTCCAAAAAGGGCGGGCGGGACGCCCAACCCCTACTCCCCACTTTCAAGAGTGTAAGTTATTTAATTCTCATTCCTAAATACAACGGCTCATAAAACATGAATGAACAAATCCAAACAATTATCACAAAAACTCAGCAAGGTCTAAAAAAACTTTACGGCGAACAATTAGACAAAATTGTTTTGTTTGGCTCCCAAGCTAGAGGTGATGCTAGACGAGACTCGGATATCGACATCTTAATTGTTCTAAAAAATCCCTTTGACTGCTCTCAAGAAAGCGAGCGAATTAGTATTTTAATTGCCGATTTATGTTGAGAATATAATGTGCTGATTAGCTGTGCATTTACCACTAACGAGCAATTTCATCACCACAATAATGCTTTCTTTCGCAACATTCGTCAAGAAGGGTTGGCGGTATGACTCCAGAACAACAAATATTACTGGATAAAGCAAATAGAAGTTTGCAAGCGGCGAGAGACTTGAACAACACAGGTTTTCCTGAATTTGCGACTTCCCGTGCTTGCTATTCGATGTTTTATATCGCCACAGCATTTTTAGAAGCTGAAGGACTATCCTATTCGCGACACTCAGCCGTCATCGCTGCTTTTGGAGAACGCTTCGCTCGCACTAATCGAGTTCCGGTAGAACTGCACCGCTACCTAATTGATGCTGAAAGAGCTCGTCGATCGAGCTGATTATGATGTCGATCCAAATATAACAGAAACCGATGCCGAACAACTGATATCGCGGACAGAATACTTTCTCAATTTTGCGATCGCTAATATTGATTCGCTTCTTCCACCATCTCCTTAAATGATATCGAATATTTGGTTGAGGATTGCTTGTGACTGCGGGTTTTCACTTTTTGCGCTTGCCTAGAGAGCCTAAGCTGTTCTGAATTTAAATTGTATGTGAAAAAACAATCAAACTCTTGTGGGGAGTAGGGTTGGGCGTCCCGCCCGCCCTGAATATACAATTTAAATGCGCGAGAGCTTATAGGAAATACCCTGAAAACCCCGTGACTTCAGTCCGGGGATGAAAGGGAGTTGCAGGATTTATCCTGCCTACT
>NZ_JAUBWA010000067.1:0-38952 GCF_036702825.1 Microcoleus sp. A003_D6
TTTTCATAATTTCAGAAATCGCGTATTAGCTTGTTTTTCTGATTAGATAAAATTATCACCACAAGTTCAGGAGAGCCGTGCCGACTTTGGTTTGAGTGATACCGCAAGCCGTTTGTGCTGCTGCTTGGTTGAGAGAGTTCATAGCTTCCACAACTTGTTCGATCGCGATTGCTTGCTGTTTGGCATTCAGCGAAATTTGCTGAGAACTCAAAACCACGTTGTTAATTGCATCAGCTACTCCCGCAAATGCCGCTGCGGTTTCTGAGGCAATATTTACGCCAGAGTCTACAGTTTTAGTTCCTTCATCTGTCACCATTACTGTTGAGTTAATCGCTTTCTGAATATCAGCAACTAACAGATTAATTTGCGAGGCAGATTTTTTACTGCGATCGGCAAGTTTGCGAATTTCTGACGCCACAACGCCGAACCCCTTGCCGTGTTCCCCCGCCCGCACTGCTTCCACCGCAGCATTTAGCGCTAACATATTAGTTTGATTTGCCAAATCGCTAACTAAAGTTGAGATATTGCCAATGCGATCGGTTTGCTCGCTCAACTGCATAATTTGCCCTTGCATATCCTGCACTTTCGTTTTCAGCGTTGCCATTGCTTCTAAAGTTTGTTCGACAGCTTTTGTACCTGCGCCAGCTAAAGTTAAAGCTTGCATTGCTTGAGATGCGGCAGTTTCTATCTGCTGTGAAGTCGCCCTAGAAGATGCGCCCAATTCGTCCATTGTCGTAGTAGTTTGATTGACTGAAGCTGATTGCTGGCTTGCCATGCGTTCCTGTTCTTCAACTGTGGCTGCAATCTCGGCGGAAGAAGTGGCGATCGAGCTAATTGCGCGATCGATAGTTCCGACAATTCCTGACGAAATCAGCCAAGCTATGCCCGCACCAAACAGCACTAACAGCACCGAAGCAACCAGCAGCGTCGATACCAACAAGTGTAAAGCTTCCTTTGTTATTTTCCTTTTTTCCTGAATCATCTTTAATTCGGTTTCCCGAAATGCCTGGTTCACTTGCACAAATTCATTCACAAAATTTGTGTACTTGCCTGTATTAAATACAGCGATGGCTTTCGCTGTCTGATTTTGCTGCAATAAGCGAACAATGTCTTCGTTACAACCATCATAATATTGGTTAACTAGCTCTCGCATCCTCTGCAAACGGGTTCTCTGTTCGGGATCTTTAACGATCTGCTCTACATTGTTCGCCGACTGGCGAGCCAACTCTGCACCTGCTTGAAAATCCGTTAAAAACTTCTGATTTTTATTAATTAGATACCCGCGTAGCCCCCGTACCATTTGCTCTGCACCTGTGGATATATTACTTGTTTCTCTGACTACCAGATCCACCCTTTCCGTTTCTTGGAAAGTTTTAAACACCTGATTGGTAGTAGCGACAACTACTACGGGAAACCCTAAGTATATAGCTGCTGGCGCTAGATATCCGAGCAGCATCTTGTTTCTAATGTTTAAATTGTTAATTTTAGAAAACATCTTTTTTTCCTGAATTTAAGATAGAATTTCTGTTGGTAATGTTGTGACGCTGCGATCGTCGTTGGGAGTCCAGCCTTGAAAACAGAAATCAGCCGGCAACTTCTGGGAGCGATGCCATACAGTGACACTAACAAATACTATCATAGAAAATTCTGTTCTATTGCTATAGCGGTTCTCAATTTGTGTGAGGTATGAGGGCAAGTAATTACATGGCTTACACCCAAAGGTCAATTTACCGGGTTTTTAACCGAGATTGAGGGTTTTGGGCGAGTATTTTGGTGAAAAAATTCGGTTTCTGGCAACCCATATGTAAGTCCTAAATTACCAATTACGAAAATTCCCAGCCTACCGCACTGTTGCTGAGAAAGGCTATATCTTTTCTTTAGTTTCCGGTGGCGCAGACATCCTTAGTGCCGGCGCAATTCTGATGGTTGGTAAAATCTTTTTTCAAACCTCCTCCTCAACAACAACTCCCCCTTTTGTCAGCAGTTTCTGCAAGTTTAGAACAGCGATGATTTTTTCTTCGTAAACAGCGGTGCCCAGCAGATATTCGCGGTTTGAGGAATTTAGTGCAGCAGGAATAGTCGCAAGCTCTGCTACATTCAAATATATAATATTTAAGATTTCATCAACAACTATACCTGCCACCAAATCTTCAATTTCAACAACGATCGCCTTAGATAGAGATTTTATATCCGCCGACATATTTAAAACATTCCGAATATCCACTAGCGTCAGAATCTCGCCCCGCAAGTTCATATTGCCAATAATGCGATCGGGAGTGCAAGGAACCGGAGTTACTTGGCGAATGTCAGTAAATTCCCGCACTACCGCGAGATTAATACCAAAGTATTCGCCGTTCAAAACAACCACCGCCAGCGACAGATTAATTGCCGCAGAATTTTCGCGATCGCCTTGGAGCCTCAAATTGTGAGCCCGCTCTCGAAAAATTGCCTTTTCTTGGGCTGTAGCATTCGGACAAAAAACGTGGGGCTTCACCAAAACTTTAGCATCTTCCGCTAACAAATTTGGATCTATTTCTAACTGCAAATTTTGGGTTTCTAGCTTGCCTGCTGTGGCTGAAAGTCCTGCACCGCTTGCAGTAAATGGGATTTCGACCTCTGTTTTGTCGGGAGAATATCGAATCAAGCGATCGAGATCGACCAACATGATAATATCGGTCCCGCAGCGGGCAAATCCAGCTAAAAAACGATCGGGCGCCTCTGGCTTGTCTCGCCCGTAAGATAGCTGCGGAGTTATTGCCTCTTCGGGGATATGCTTAACTTCGGTAACTTGATTGACAATGATGCCAACTCGAAATTCTTGCCATTCAATGACGATCGCACTATCTGTCAAACTATACTCCTGCCAAACGTACCCAAAACGGAGATTTAGATCCATCACGGGCAGAATAGAGCCCCTGAGATCGATCGCCCCGACAATATCTTGAGGCGCTTCGGCGATGGGTGTCAACTCCGGTAGAAAGAAAATTTCCCGAACGCAGGCGACTTCTACACCCCAGAGCAAACCGTTCTGTTTAAATATAAGATACGGCTTAATTTCCATATTTATCCTGACACTTTATTTACTAGGATTTGCGAAAAAAAACCAGGTTTATACGATAATATTGGGTTGGGCAGCGAGGCACAAAACAACCGATTTTGTGGCTTCTCCCGGCGCGTCAGTTTTGTTTGCTGTAGAATGTTACCAATTTTTTTTTAACATCCATCAATACTTGACTTGCTGTCATTTTTTCCTGCTGGTCGATCGGAGTATTGGGCGGTAGTTTGTCGAGAATTTCACAAGATGAGTTGTACATTTTAATAGCGATATTTAGCTTGCCTTCTGTATTGTATATATTGCCGAGTTCTAGATAAGCTAAAACAAAAGACGGGCAAAGATAAATAGTTTTTTTCAACAAAGTTTTAGCTGTTTCCAAGTCGCCCTGTTCTTCGGCAATGTGAGCTTGCAAATAATAAGGAAATACTGACATAGCATCTACTTTGCTAGCTCGCTTGCAGTGTTCTATCGCCTGAGAATACTTGCCTAAATTTGCATAAATTTGAGCCAGCAAATAATCAGCCTCAAAATTGTGAGCTTGCAAATCGATCGCCTGTTTTGCTTTATCAATTGCCTCAGCATAAGCTTGATTTTTAAAACAAGCTTGTGCCTCTAAAATCAGTATTTGAGGCGTTTGGCGATCGGCTTGGTTTGCGGCGAGGGTTGAAGGTAAACTAGGCACTTTATTGCTCACCATATCGCCCTCTACATAGCGACTTCGCAGCATCTTTTCCAGCCCGTTGCCTGCTGCTAATAGTGACCCGATATCCCCAAAATTGTCGCTATCAAAATTAGCTGTAACAGTTCCCCCCGGTAGGAAATCGCCAATTTCTCCTTCCTTTCCCCATTCCCCAAACGCCGATTTTGCCTTGGATGCGGGTGCGATCGAAGACTCTATTTTACCTGGTTTCTCGCCTCGGACATTCTTGGTCTGATAAACAACCGACTCGGGGAAAATCTTTGGTTGAAACTCGTTCATCGCGTGACTGTGAACTTCAGCATGACCGGTCATTAAATATCCTCCAGGTATCAGCGTCTTCGCAAACTTTTTCAATACCTGTGAAATATACTGAGCTTCAAAATAAACAAAAACATTTCGGCACAGAATCAAATCCATCTTATAAATATCTTTATAAATATTAGGGAAATTATCTGTTACTAAATTTACCTGGCTAAAGCTGACAAATTGGCGTAATTTTGGGTCAATTTCCCACTCGGTTTTCCGTCGCTCGAAATACCGCGTTTGCAGTTCCGTATCGACTAAGCGAAATGACCAAGGGCTGTAAATTCCCCGCTGCGCTTTTTCTATTACTTCTTGATTGATATCAGTACCTAAAACTAAAATATTCCATTTTTCCCAATCAGAAATGAGTTTTTTTAAAATAAAAACTAAAGAATAAGGTTCTTCACCGGTGGAACAGCCTGCACTCCAGATTCGCAGGGTTGGCTTAGTTCCTAATTGATCGTGCAGTTTGATTTGGCGATCGATCAATTCCGGGAAAATGACTTTTTCCAGGAGCGAAAATTGTCCTTTGTCCCGCATGAAATAACTTTCGTTGGTTGTCAGCAGCAGGGCGAGTTGGTTCCATTCGTTTTGACTTTCCAGACTCGGAGCTGCTAACATTTGATAATAATTATCGGGAAAGGCTATTTTTACAGCTTTCATCCGATTCAAAAGTTTTTGAGATAAACCCGATCGCTCTTGCGGGCGAATTTGTAAACCGGTGTGAGTCGCAATTAATTTAATAAATAGCTGAATTTGTGCATCATTCATATCAACTATGGTAAATGTTTAGGTATAATCTGCTATTATAGGGGATTGGCAATGGGGAATTAGCTAGGCATTTGAGCCGATCGCCCTCACAAAAATCATTAAAAAGATGGGTAGAAACCCCGTCCTTTTAGGACGGCTTTATATTGTCTTTTTTTGATTACTACCGCCTTGGAATTGGTTGAGTCGGTGTACTTTTGTGTTGCACTTTCAACGGGACAATTACCGTTTCAAATCTTCCAATCCTGTACGCATAGTATTTGCTCACTCAGAGCCTCCCTTGCGGGGTAAGGTTAGCTTCGCCAATGTTTAGTGAGCTTGTTAGGCTAGCAGCACTGTAAAGCGTGACCTTAGAACTGTTTAACCACTAGCGACAGAGCAAGGGACTAGCTTCGCATCCCAGGGTGTCGTGACTCAAAAAACGTAGTCCGCGAAGGACTTAGGCTGGTCAGGATGGCTTTTTAGATTTCTCTTTCAAGCCTCGTGCCTTTAGGTCGAGGTTCCTGACACCAACGGAAATAACAAGATCGTATCCGGTCGATCGACCCCAAGATTCGGGTCGGGGCGAGTTGACGCTCAGTTATTGCCGATCTTGCAGGTAAAAAGTGAATCCGCCCCGATAAGAATTATCGTTAATTTAGCGGACTTGATATCAAAGGCAAAAGGTAGAAAACAGAAAGCAGCATCAAAAAAATTCGACCGTTTCCCTTCTACCTTTTGCCTTCAAAGGCCTAAATCTCCAACAGTTAAGCTGGATAAATCCGCAGGCGTCGATTCGGTTCTTCCCCAAAACTGTGGGATTTCAGGTGATAGTGTTCCACAAGTTCGTGCTGCATTTTGCGGACGTTGGGAGAACGGGGCAGAAGTTCCACCGGTTGTCCCTTGGGAATGACAATTTGCTCGACTGCTAAGCGGGTTTCTTCGAGAGCTTCGATCTCGTCAGAAGAACCGCTGCGGGCGAACAAGGCGAGGTCTGCCACTTCCGGGGTGCCCGGGTCGTCCATGTCCAACAGGCGACGCAAAGCTCTCGCTACGTGGGGAATAGTGCCGGCCTTAATCGTGTGCAGGGGAACTTGGCGAGTTTTGGCCAAGTGCCTCAATTTTGACTGGTTCCGAACGTTCGATCGCAAAGCCAAAACCACGTCAGCACTCTCAATATCCTTCGTCAACTGCACCGGCAGGTTCAGCGTCGAAATCACCTGTTCGAGCTGGTGGCGAGCTATGCCGTAAGGATAAACGTGGAGGGGCAAATCTTCGCCGTTAGGGCCGACATTTTGGGAATAACGTCCCCGCTGCTGGGGTACCGGTTCGACGGACAGGGATTCTTCGAGCAACTGCTCGAAATACCGAGTCTCAGAAACCGGCGCGCTCTTAGCAGCGAAGTTCTCACTGGGAGCGGGCATCGGCACCATTTTGCCAGCACTCCGCCACCCAGAGATCGGTGTGACGGGCCGGATTGCCGATACAGCAGCCGAGCCGCTGGAAGCTGCCATCCCCGGAAACCGGGCGGGGGGAGCGGCTGACTCGCGCTCGATAATTACTTCTCCACTGTCGCTGACGCTTCTGATTTGCTGGTTCGGTTCGCGTCCCCGCAGCAGAGTGTCGATCGAATCTGCAACTCGCTCGTGTATTACCCAGCGCTGGCGTTCCAACATTTCGACGGCAATTTCAAAAGTTGGCGGTGCTTTGCGCTCCAAAACCGTCTTTTGAGAACCGCGGCGCCTCGCTTCGTCATCTCCCAGCGTCACCGCTTGGATGCCCCCAATTAAATCGGCCAGAGTCGGGTTTTTCATCAAGTTTTCGAGCCGGTTCCCGTGGGCGGTACCGACCAACTGCACGCCCCTTTCCGCGATCGTCCGAGCCGCCAAAGCTTCGAGTTCCGTGCCGATTTCGTCAATCACGATTACTTCCGGCATATGGTTTTCCACTGCTTCGATCATGACTTGGTGCTGGAGTTCGGGACGGGAAACTTGCATTCTGCGAGCTCTGCCGATCGCCGGATGCGGGATATCTCCATCTCCGGCGATTTCGTTGGAGGTGTCGATGATTACCACCCGTTTTTCCAAGTCATCGGCGAGCACGCGGGCAATTTCGCGCAGGGCCGTGGTTTTGCCAACTCCGGGGCGGCCGAGCATCAAAATTGACTGACCGGTTTCCACCAAATCGCGGATAATGCCGATCGTCCCGAACACAGCGCGGCCCACCCTCAAAGTCAAGCCGATAATCTCGCCGCTGCGGTTGCGAAGGGCGCTAATTCGGTGCAGGGTTTGCTCGATACCGGCTCGGTTGTCGCCGCCGAAGTGGCCGACTCGCTCGATGCAATAGTTGAGGTGTGCCTTGGAAATCGGTGTTTGGGAAAGAGGTTCGGCCGAGGATGGAAAACGAGCTTCTGGTCGGCGGCCCAAATCCATGACAATCTCAATGAGATTGTTGCGCTGCGGGTGCTGCTCTAAGGGCTGCCGGATCTCATCTGGCACGATGTCTAATAATCTGTTGAGGTCGTCTGTAATCTGCATTCGCCTCGGTGTGTTCGGTGACGTTTTCAACTTTTTAGTCATTAGTCATTAGTCATTAGTCATTAGTCATTAGTCATCAGTCATTAGTCATTAGTACCAATTCCCAATTCCCAATTCCCAATTCCCAATTCCCAATTCCCAATGACTAAAATTCTTTGAGCTGGGAAACTAGAGAACGAGCTAAACTCACGGCCTGTGAGAGAAGTTCTGGGACGGCTTCAAGCTGAGGTAGCCGCGATGTTTGAACTCCGGCTGCTGGCCGCGCGACTGCCACCGGAACGGCATAAGCTCGATCGGTCTGCATTGTTTCTAACTGTTCTAAAATTGGCGATAGCAAAACCCTGGCATAGCTGCCGTAAGCTACACCTGCAATGTATTGGACAGGGGGAACTGACAAATTTTTCCCGGCATCCTCGATCAGTCCCTCGGCTCTCAGCTTGCTGACAGTGTGAGCATTAGTGCCGCCTGCAAGTTGCACGTATCCCGGCAACCGGGCAGCCAAAACTTTTTGACCGAGTTTGACCGCGGCTCTAGTAGTTCCTGTTCCGATATCTCCGCTCATCGGCCTACCGTCGGTTTGCCAAATTAGGGGACAAGGAAGGGGGGAAATTATTTGATAGAGTGTCCGCAAATAATCAATCAAACCGTCTCCATCGGGGCAACTAATTGCTATTACCTTGAGTCGATCGACCCAGGGAGCTATGCTCGACCAAAGTCGCGCAAAATCTGCCTCTCTGCCTACTTGCGTGTGGATTTCTAGGGCATCCGCACCTGATTGCAAGATTAAAGGTGCGATCGCGGCGGGAGCAGACACGTAAGAACGAGTGTAAATCAGTTGGCTCGGACAAATCGGCAGACAGCGACCGCAGCCGTAGCACTGCTGGTCTATCACCCCGGAAAAACCACTGCCAGCCCTCTGAAAAACTATTGCTTCGGCTGGACATATTTTTTCGCACGGCCGCCAGCAGTCCGGCGGACAATCGGCTGGGTTGAATTCGGCTTTGCGAAAATGCGGGTCTTCCCCATCGTTTAAACTCACCATCAGCAACGGCAACCCTTTGCCGCCAAACCTGCGGTTTTGAGTTCTTGCCTGTAATTCGCTGGCCACTTGTAGGGCTTCTTTCGCTGCGGCGACGGCGGCGGGATCTGCCGCGACATCGATACAGTCAGCGCCTGCTAAGGTGTAAGCCAAGGTGAGATTCCGTACAGCAGGCAGGTGTTGAAAGCTCGCCCCACAGATCAGCTTGAACCAATGGCCGCCTTTTAATGAGTTTAGGGGATGATAATGTTCTGTCACCCTTATATGCTAATCCTTTGAGCTGAAAATTACTATGTGAAAATTTCTACTTAATTTATCAATTTAGGCTGATACAAGCTGGGAACGCTACTGATAGCAGTAGCTCTGGCGCTATTGGCCCTATATGTAGAGTTCTGCCTTAATTTTTTTTCATAAATTTGATTTTTGTCAGAGCGCCTGCTGAGGGGCGATTGGGAGATTGGGCGATCGCCTTGACTTACAGACAGACTCTCTATTATATCATAATTTGGGTAGATTGGGCAAGGAAAAAGTAGACTAGAGATTTTTTTTTGAAGTTGCTGTGCAGTGGCAATTACCGTAAAGTTCGATCGAGCATTGAAACCCATCGACCAACCGCAGATGAACATTCTCCTCTCTAACTTGAAGCTAAATTCATCTGGGTTAATCTGCGATTCAACGAGCTATACTACTTGCTCAGCCGCTTGTAAACCGTAGCCAAAGCATGGCTGTCTCCCACATTTCCCGGAAACAAAACAACTGGTAAATTGGGAAACAAAGGATGGTCTGCCTCGGTTTTGACCACCGAACAACCTGCGATAATTTGACCGATTTGCCTGACACTTTTCAGCGACAAACCTGTACTCAAAACATCATTAGAAGTAATGCCGCCCTTGCTAATCAAAAACCCGATATCTGCCGGCAGTCCCCGCACGATATCCATCAATAAAGCAGAAACCGCCTCTCCAAATTTTAACCGGATTTCCGCATTTTTAAATTGTAGCTCCTGGCGGCTGGTATAAATTACAGGCGTTTTGCCATCGGCATGAGCACTGCGGACTTTTTCGAGAGTTTCATCGAGCATTTGGGTGCGATACTCTGGTGAATCTTCTAGCAAGTGAGATACATCTATTTCAATGCTAACTGTATTTGGTTCTTGTAACAGGCGTTCCAATTGTTCAGTAGTTTTCTTAACGTGGGAACCAACTATTACTGCACCCGGTTTGCCATCCCTCACATATTTTGCCATATTGTCGGCTGCGATTGGCTGGGGGCCTAGTGCTGCTAATGATGTTAAGATGCTTGCTCCACTGCGGAATAAAAACTTTTTGCCTTGACTAGCTGCGTCGAGAATGTGTTTGGCAAAGGTGTCTAAATCGGCTTGACTTTCGCCGTCAACAACTGCACATTGGTTGTCAGTCATGTCCATTAGTCGGTCTAAACTTCCGTAGCGAATGTCTGCGAGTAAAATGCGATCGACTGCATCGGCGGGGATGCGACCTTTGGTTTTTTCTTCTACATAGTCTGGCAGGTAACTGTGACTGTAGCCGAAGACTGAATCTTTGGCAAATTCGGTTTGGTGTACTGGCGTTGCGACGCTGTTAACCATTAGGTAGTGCACGCTGTGGCGGGTAATTCTGCCTCCTTCAAAAAAGGCGGGAATTAGAAAATGGGCGTCGAAGGGGCCGAGTTCTTCGGCGATCGCGTCGGTTTCGATCGGATAGTGGCCGCGCAGGGTAGAATCGGAACGGCTAACTATTAGGAAGTCTTCGATTTTTTCGCTGGCGATCGCCTTTTTGAGATTTTGGCACACTTCGCGGGTGACGGAGGCTGCTTTTTCGGGAGTTAGCGATCGAGTATTTGTCAGGATGAAGAAAATCGGGCACTTGTCGCGCAGCCCCAAACGCAGGGTGTCTTCGTCCCAACGTGTCAGCAGCAAGCAACTGTGCACGGTTTGAGAACCTGTCGGATCGTCGTCGAGAACTATAATCTTGGGTTTAACAGAAGACATACTGACCTGGTTGTTAACGTCACCTTTCTAAGATATCCTTACCTGTTACCTAACAGGTAAAAATTTACAATCATGATATTTCTTAACAATTCTCATAACTTATAAATTTTACAATGTGTTTTAGTTCGATCGCTTCAGTAATGTGCGCGTTGCTACCAACGCATAAATTTTAAAATGTGTCTGAGAAGACCGGGCGGTTGAAACCGCGTCTATACAAACAAAACCCGCCTTCGCGGGTTGAAGAACAGGCGATTAAAATTCAATACGGTTGGATTAACGCTAATCTCCGAAGAGAGTTCTTAGCGTTAGCGAAGCGATCCGTTCCGAAACTAATCGCCGAGACTATGACAGTTATCAATTAACTGATGTGTGCGGGGACAAATTAGCTTTTTAACTGAACCGTATTTGGCTAAAATTAAGTTATTCTCTTCATTCCGCGGAGGCGGAATTAGTTTGTGTAGACGCGGTTTCAACCGCCGTCTGCTTTTCCATTGTTTCAATTAGCAGCATTTCTGTCTTGCAACTTTTTCATTTCTGCTTGAACTCCTATAGCTAGCTGCAAAGCTTCGTTGAGCAATCGCCCTTTTTCGCTGGCTCTATCGCTAAGAAGCAGGGCATTCAAACTTGTCAAATTATTGGCAAACAATTCGGAGTTAGTAGCGACAAATTTGTTGTTTTCCCTGAGAATTCTCTCGGTTTTCAAAGCTCGAACTAAATCGTCTCTGATGAGCTGCAAGGCTTGAATGACTTTCGAGCGATCGCCTATTTTGACTTCCGCATTGCCGGCATCTTCTATCTTGTCATTAATTTCGATCGCTTTGATGATACCGTTATAGCGATCGACATCATCAAAAAGATTCACTAAATGTTTGTTTTGGCTGCTGCACCAAATCTTCCACGCATCTTCAAAGATTAAACCGACGATCGCAGCGAAGTGCAGGGCGAACCACAACAAATAAGCTCTAGGAAATATCGCAACTAGCAGCCAACAACTGATTAGAACCAAAACAATTAAACCGACTGTTTTCAAAGCTTCGCGGGCAAACTTAGTCGCACTCGCCGGCCGGTATACGCGATCGGGCCCCGCGCCGGTGAGGTGCTTGAGCTCACCGACAGTAATTTCTAATCCCTGAATGTCAGCTCGCATAAATCTTCGCAAATATTTGTTAAATATAAAGTTTTGTAGTAGAACAAGGAGCTCGTCTACAATAAACCTAACACTTTTTTCAACCAAAACTGCACTATGTCCGCACGTCCTATATACCTCGACAACCACGCCACAACCCCCGTAGACAAACGGGTACTTGATGCGATGCTGCCGTATTTCACCGAACAGTTCGGCAACGCAGCCAGCATCAACCACGTCTACGGCTGGGAAGCAGAAGCAGCGGTTAAACAGTCGCGACAAATCATAGCAGAAGCGATCAATGCTTCTCCCGAAGAAATTGTTTTTACCAGCGGTGCAACGGAAGCAAATAATTTAGCGATTAAAGGCATCGCCGAAAGTTATTTCAGCAAAGGAAAGCACATTATCACAGTAAAAACCGAACACAATGCAATTCTTGACCCCTGTACCTATTTGCAAAAATTGGGGTTTGACATTACTGTTTTACCGGTGAAAAGCGACGGAATAATTGATATAGGCGATTTGATCAAAGCGATTCGGGCCGAGACAATTTTAGTTTCAGTGATGACGGCTAACAACGAAATTGGCGTCATCCAGCCGATCGCAGAAATTGCAGCAATTTGTCGCGGAAATGACATTCTTTTTCACACAGATGCGGCACAGGCGATCGGGAAAATTCCCCTCGACGTAGAGGAGATGAATATCGATCTAATGTCCTTGACAGCGCACAAAATCTACGGGCCAAAAGGCATCGGCGCTCTCTACGTCCGCCGCAACAAACCGAGAGTGCAGCTAGCGCCGCAAATGCACGGAGGAGGCCACGAACGGGGAATGCGATCGGGAACTCTCTACCCACCGCAAATCGTCGGGTTTGCCAAAGCAGTAGAATTGGCAATTGCAGAAATGCCGTCGGAAACAGAACGAGTTGTGAATTTGCGGCAGCGTTTGTGGGAAAATTTGAGTGAATTGGGCGATGTTTTTCTCAACGGTCACGCTACTAAGAGATTGCCGGGGAATCTCAATATTAGTGTCGCCGGGGTTGACGGTCAAGCGTTGATGTTGGGTTTGCAACCGGCGGCGGCAGTTTCTTCGGGTTCTGCTTGCACTTCGGCGAAAATAGCTCCATCTCATGTTTTAGCAGCGATCGGGCGATCGGACAAATTAGCTTATGCTTCAATTCGGTTCGGAATTGGCCGCTTCAATACCGCAGCAGAAATAGATGCAGTCTCCCAACACGCGATCGCCACTATTACATCTCTCCGACAAGCACAAAAAGTAATGAGTTAGATCATTC
This sequence comes from Microcoleus sp. A003_D6, assembly GCF_036702825.1. Taxonomy (NCBI): domain Bacteria; kingdom Bacillati; phylum Cyanobacteriota; class Cyanophyceae; order Oscillatoriales; family Microcoleaceae; genus Microcoleus; species Microcoleus sp. A003_D6. The sequence continues at coordinate 12,810 of NZ_JAUBWA010000067.1, forward strand.
GGCGGTTGAAACCGCGTCTACACAAACGAAGTCCGCCTCCGCGGACTAAGAGATAAAAGGGGTTTTAAACCCGGATTTGGTATTAAAACTTTCCTATTTCTTCAGTCCGCGAAGGCGGACTTTGTTTGTGTAGTAGCGATTTCAATCGCCGAGTATAATTGGTATTAATCGTTTACTTAGAACCAAACACCTCGCGCACCCGATAAATCGGTTTTCCCTGCGACTCGTGATAAGTCCGCATCATCACTTCCGCCAGCAAACCAAAACAAAATAACTGCACCCCAGTTAACAGCAAAACCACAGCCAAAATCAGCAAAGGACGATTGCCAATACTTTGACCAAAAGCCAATTTCAGGAAAGTCAAATAAATTCCTAAAACCGTTCCCAACGTCATAGAACTCAGTCCCAAAAGTCCAAAAACGTGCATCGGTCGAGTCAGGAACTTTTTCATAAAAGAAATAGTTAACAAATCCATCAACACCCGAAAAGTCCGCCAAATCCCGTACTTACTTTGACCGAAACGGCGGGCGTGATGCCGCACAGGCATTTCTGCAATTCTCGCTCCTTCAATAAACGCCAAAGCAGGCAAAAATCGGTGCAATTCCCCGTAGAGATTCAAGTCTGCCACCAACTCTGATTTATAAGCTTTCAAAGAACAGCCGTAGTCGTGCAAATTTACGCCTGTAACGCGACCAATTAGCCAGTTAGCAATTTTAGAAGGAATCAGGCGGCTGATAGTATTATCTTGGCGATTTTTCCGCCAGCCGCTAACTAAATCGTAGCCTTCATTTAACTTGGCTAACAACAGCGGAATATCAGCAGGGTCATTTTGCAAATCGCCGTCTAGGGTAACAATAGCACGGCCGCGAGCGCGATCGAAACCTGCCGACATGGCAGCAGTTTGCCCGTAATTGCGGCGCAAAATTACAGCACAAAGGTCATCGCGAGTGCTGGCTAACTGCTGGAGAAGTGCACCCGAACCGTCCTTAGAACCGTCATCTACACAAATAATTTGATAGCTGAGTCCAGATGGTTGAATAGAAGAGGCGATCGCCTCAATCAAATGAGGCAAACTTTCCACCTCATTATAGACCGGCACCACCACTGAAACGTCGAGAACAACCTCAGCGCCAGCCTGCTGTGCAGCCAATTTTTCCAAAAATAATGCAGCGTCCATTTCTTTGTTAGATAACATCAGTAATCATTAGTCATTGGTCATTAGTCATTAGTCATTCGTCATTAGTTAACAGTCAACAGTCAACAGTCAACCTTCAACAACTAATTAGGTTGATAACTTGCCACAACTTTACCATATCCCCGCAATTGCCGGTAATAACCTTGACTGACTCGATCGCCATTCTCCGACAAAACATCGATACCGATACCGTTGCGACCTTGTACTTTTCCAGAACTGTGAATGTAGCGATTATCTCCGAGATACAATCCTACATGAGTTGCTTTTTCGGGACTACCAAAAAATACTAAATCCCCCGGTTCTAACTGACATCTTGCACCATTGTCAATAGGTTTTTCATGGGCGGGCAAGATGCCCACCCCACAAGAAACTTGATGTGTTGTGGAACGGGCATCTTGCCCGTTGCTAAGCATGGTGCAAGATGTATCTAAAGCATTGATACTAACAGGTTTAGTAAAAGCTTCCTGCTGATAAGCATCCCTCGGCAACCAGATGCCCGCAGCCACAAAAGCAGCTTGCATCAAGCCGGAACAATCATAATTTGGCCCGACTGTACCGCCCCAAAGATAATAATTGGATTGGTTCATAGCCTCGCGAGCAAAAGTAATTGCAATTGGCAATTTTTCCTTAATTTCTGCCTCAGAAACCACCAGAGGATGATACACTGTTTCTGCCGCATCGAGCAACTCAACATCTCGAATATCCAGCCATCCCGGATAATCATCTTCGCACAGCCGCACCATCACAGCCGTTGTATCCCTCTGAACAACCGAGTCTATGCCATTTCTCCCCCCCTTTATAAGGGGGGGCTGGGGGGGGTCAACGACTCGCAAATGCCGCCCCAGCGCTGCTTGAGTTGCCAATCGATCGCACTTTGGGGAATCGTAAATATTTATGTGCGATCGGGCCCGGTACTCCACAACATCAGATAATTGATAATTGGCCATTGCTAATTGCTCATTGTTTGCTGTTAATTGTTCGCATTTAACGATAGATTGCCATTAGCTGCTAGCCGTTAACCGTTAACCGTCAGCCATCAACCATGACATTTTTTCACAAAGACGAACAATTAGAAACCCTCGGCAGTAGCATTATAAACTCCGCATTGTCAGAATTTACAGGATTAAGCGGCGATCGCACTGCCATTACCTGGATAGTCTACGATCCGCCGGTGCGAGTCAATACAGGCGGCGCCCTGAGTGCAGAAGAATTTTGGAAATATCAACCGCGAGGTTTTAGCAACCGAGGTTCCGAACGAATTTATCCCGCCAGCATCGTCAAATTATTCTACCTCGTTGCCATCTGGGAATGGGCGCAAAAAGGCATGATTCAAACATCGCCAGAATTAGAACGCGCTGTCCGAGATATGATAGTTGATTCCAGCAACGACGCCACCGGTTTAGTAGTAGACGCCCTCACCGGCACTACCAGCGGCCCAGAATTATCACCAGGCCCCTTTGAAACTTGGAAACAGCAGCGAAACATCGTCAACCGCTACTTTCAATCATTAGATTGGCCGGAATTACAAAATATTAACGTTAATCAAAAAACCTGGTGTGACGGCCCCTACGGTCGCGAGCGAGCAGTTCTGGGAGAATTAATGGAAAATAGAAATATGCTGACCACAAATGCAGCGGCGCGTTTGCTGCACAGTATAATCGGCGGCGTAGCTGTTTCTGCAAAAGCATCGCAAGAAATGATGGGTTTAATGAAACGCAGTTTAGATCCAGCAGAATTAGAGGCAGATCCCGAAAATCAAGTTACAGGTTTTTTAGGCGGCGGATTGCCAGAATCAGCGAAATTGTGGTCAAAAGCGGGACTGACAAGTCAAGTTCGTCACGATGCTGCTTATATTGAAGTACCGGGTTTGCGGCCGTATTTGTTGGTTGTATTTACCGAGGGGAGAGAGAATAGCAAGAATGAAGAAATTTTACCATTTATATCGCGGCAATTTGTCGAAGCGATGAAAGTGATTAATTAGATTTAGGTTTTTAAATTGAAAACTATATACACAGATGCCCGACTTGTTAAAAAAGTCGGGCATCTAACATCGTCAACTGTCAACGCTAACTTTTTAATTGAACTTGCTCCATGATTCGTTGATCTTGTTGGCTGTGAAAACGATGAGTTGAGGAAAGTAACTCTTCTTTGGTAACTGGCGTTCTTCTTAGGGTATCTAAAGGAACTAGAAACTCACCTTTTTGAATTTGAATTTCTAGTGCATCAATTACAAATCTTACATCCAAAAAACTGGCATCTTCGTAGTCATTATCTTCATAACGTTTAATTTGTTCTTCTTTCAGTCCAGCTAAATCTGCCAATTCTTTTTGGCTTAGCTTAGCTGCCATGCGAGCTTTAATCAAGATTTGGGGTAAATAATCAATATCATCAAGTGTTAATACTATTGGGGTGTCGCTATCATGAGATGTAAGTCTGTCATATTCAGCAATTTCTGCTTGTAAAGCCATCAGGTGAGATTGTTTGACATCCCCAGAAAGTTGCCACCCTTCTGGGTCTTTTTTCTTCAGTTCTTCATCTTGCTCTAACGTTCTAAGAGAATATTCAAATTTTCGGGCGCATTCTTGACTATATTCATACTCTTTTTCATTTTTAATCATGGGTTCCACCTTAATAAATCTATAGCAATAATGCCTTTAGGATTTAACTGTCTGTCACGCTGAAAGAATTCTATAGAAGTTAAGCCGTAATCTCCTACAGGTTGATCTGAACGAAAAATTTCACCTTTATATTTGGATTTCTGTGCGCTACGATCCAAATGATTTAGTAGTCTAGGGGCATTTTTTCGGAGATAATCGTAATCGACATCTTCTCTATCCCAACAGGCATCAAAATCTCCTGGGTCTGGCTTAATGGTAACAAAGCTGCCGTTGATATAAATTGTCCGGCAACCACCTGCTTTGAGTTGCTCCATTGCCATTCGCAGTCCGCGCATTAAACGCAACCTCAGCTCGTTGCTTCCAAATCGTTCTACAAATTCTTCCCATTCGCAAAAATGTACTCCTGGGGGTAAGTTGCCGTTTTCATCGAATTCTGGAATCACTTCATCACACCTTAACACAGATGAATATCCGGCTCTTGAGCGTACCATATTGCGATCGTTGTTTGGAAGATTGCGATCGCAGCGATCGCTTCATTGACCTTCACGGCAGACTGAGGTAGCGCTACCGATCGCGAAGAGTGAGCAAAAGATGAGCCGAAAACGCAACTTTTAAGGGTATGACGAATCCAAAAACCTTTATCGATAAATGATTAAATAGAACGGAGAGGGAGGGATTTGAACCCTCGAAGGATGTTAACACCCTTAACAGATTAGCAATCTGCCGCTTTCGACCACTCAGCCACCTCTCCAAGATGACAGTAACTAACTATAGCACACACATCATCTTTTTGCCAACCCCCTAATTTAAAAAAATCTCAATACCTCTCCCTGTATACCTTTGGTCTTTGGAAGAAGGAAGTTCGGTCACGAATTTTATAACCGATGTAACGGATGTCTGTTGAGGTTCGATTTTCCCCCTCTCCCCCTCTCCCACTCTCCCCCTCTCCCACTCTCCCCCTCTCCCCCTCTCCCCCTCTCCCACTCCCTCCTACTCCCCAAAGCCCCTAGCCTTCAAGTGCTTTTCCCAACTAAAATTGGAACTCAAAAAGAATCTCTTAGTATACAAATATCCCAAGCGGTACAAGTTAGCCTTGCGATCGGCATCGAGATTAAAGTCCGTCGTCGTCACCCCAGCTTCAGTCACATCAATATTAATCACCCTGCCCTTATCCATCTCCCGCTGGTGATAGCGGTCTCTTGCTTTCATCATCGTTCTGAACATCGCCGCCAGCATCGACAGCGGAGTATCAATCTTAACTTGACTCTCAATTCCAGTATCGACCAATCGAAACCCAAAGGTAAACCAGCGGGGCATAGCGGGAGTCGAACCGACGGATTGTTTGTCATAAATCCACAGGGGGAAATTGCTCAAAATTCCGCCATCGACAATTAAGTCATCGCCGAGTTTTCCCGGTTCAAAAAATAACGGAATACTCATCGACAACCGCACCGCTTCAGCTACGCTAAAATCTTCAGCGCTTTGGAGTCGCAACTGAGCGTACAAAGGATCGGAATCCGTCGATTCGCGTCGGTGTAAGTCGTCGGGCAGCACCAACATTTCACCGCGAGTGAGGTTGGATATTACTACTTTTAATTCCCGGTCTTTTACGATTTGTTTGACATCGGCAAAAGTGTGCAAGTTACCTCGACCGAGCATTGTTTCCAGCCACTGCCGGAACGGCTGCGCCGAATATTCTCCCATCTGACGGCTAATTGTTAGGAAAAGCAGCGTCCAAGCAGGAGATTGCAAGTCGTCTGCGGGGTCGCCGTTTAAAATTAGAGGACTGTTTTTTTGAGTTAAAAATATGCTGTAATCGAGCTGTCCTAAAATTTCCTCTAAATCATCAATTGACAAGTCGGTTGCCAATACTGCGGCAGTAATTGCACCGGCAGAAGTGCCTGCCAATTTTCGCCAGCGGATTCCCAAATCGCTACAGCACCTGAGTGCCCCTAAAAACGCAACTCCGCGCACGCCGCCGCCTTCAAAAACCCCGTCGGCATATATTTGACCGTTTTCGTCGGGAGGCGGAAATTTGCTGAGAATTGTTTGTTTTTCGGTGGCGGTCATTCTGACACCGGGTTCTTGCAAAATTTGCTGCGGATACCACTTGCTCATGGGAAATACCTCGGATCTATTTGGGATTTTAGATTTTAGATTGATATCTATTCTTCTTGATTTTTGTGGGCATCCATTGCCTCTTTGACGTATTGTTGAACTTGCGATCGCACTTGTTCGTAGGCCACCGACGCGCACCAAGGCCGGAGAGATAAAATAGTTGTATCGGGAGTAATCTCGGCCACCAAACAAGTCGGGGGCGGATTCTCCAAAACCAGGGGGTGAGAGTGGGCAATTTCTAATAACTCAGCTACAGTTGGACGGATCGGCCGATCGCCAATATCAATCTTCAAGTCTACTCGCCTCGTTCCCATTGTCGTTGTATTTTTCAGTGTACCGTTAAACAACTGATTGTTCGGGACAATAATTTTTATGCGATCGTCTGTAACCACGGTTGTTGAAAAAATCCCGATGCTGTCCACCACTCCCTTAACATCGCCAGCTTCGATCGCATCTCCGACTTCAAAAGGCCGCAAACTAATCAACATTACCCCAGCAGCAAAATGCGATAAAGTATTTTGCCACGCCAAACCGATCGCCAAACCCGCCGCACCAACCACCGCAACCACACTGGTAGTTTGAATTCCCAACTGACTCAAAGCGGCGACTACTCCCACTACCAAAATCGTAATTTCAGCAGCTTGAACTAAGAATTTTCGCAGCGTTGCTTCGGTACGACTCAGTGCACGGCGAGTCACGCGCCCCGCAAAGTTGATCGCAAATCGCGTAATTAACAAAATGCCGATCGCCCACAGCAGTTGAGGTACAATTTTAAACCCCAATTCTACGAGTTTTTTCGAGAATTCTTGGGCTACTTCCAAGGCTTGTGTTCTTTCTGCATTTAGCTGGGAATAGAAGGTTTGGGCTATTGGTAAAAACGTCTGAATAACTGTCATATTAATTAATTGGGAATTGGGCATTGGGCATTGGGCATTGGGCATTGGGCATTGGGCATTGGTAAACGCAGTCTTAGTCTTATGGCTTATTCCGAGAGTCCGACAGGGGTTGAAAACCCCTGCCTCATAGCTAAAGTCCTCTTTTAGAGGACTAAATTCGATAATTTCCTCGCTCAAAATCTTGAGTCGGTTTTAACCGAGATATTGCACCATTGTCAATTACTTGTTTAGGAACAGGCCGGAAAGCCTGTTCCACAAGAGATGAATTTTATTGTGGAACAGGCCGGAAAGCCTGTTCTTGAGAAGGGTGCAACATCTCAGTTTAAACCCACTTTTGCTATGAGGCAGGGGTTGAAACCCCTGCCGGACTACTCTTAATAGTCTACTGCTACGCGGGGCAATCGGTGTTTAAAACCGCAGAGAATTTCCCACGAAATAGTTCCTAAAGTTGCGGCCCAATCGTCAGCAGTAATTTTATTTTCCCCATCTTTGCCCAACAACGTCACCACTTCGCCGACTTCTAAATCGGGAATATCAGTTACATCTAGCATTAATTGATCCATCGTCACTGCTCCCACTTGCGGCACAAACTTGCCCCTGACTAAAACCTGCATTTTATTGGAAAGATTGCGCGGGATTCCATCTGCATAGCCGATGCCAACTACCGCAATTTGTGTCTGTCGCCCAGCGATAAATTGATAGCCGTAACTGACGCCTGTTCCTGCTTCAATTGTTTTCACCTGCGTTACCCTAGCTTTTACCTGCATTGCGGGCTTTAAATCGACAACATTTTGCAAGTGAGGAGCTGGATAAAGACCGTAGGTAGCTAAACCGACTCGCACTAAATCGTAGTGCAAATCGCGGTCAGCCAGGGCGGCAGCAGAGTTGGCCAAGTGCAAGCTAATCGGGTTAATTCCTGATGTTTTAATTTGTGCGATCGCCTGTTTAAACCGCTGGTGCTGCTCTTTCATAACTGCGGGATCGGGACTGTCTGCTGTCGCCAAGTGAGAGTAAATACTGGCTAATTTTAAATTTGGCAACCGCTTGACTAATTGCACAAATTCTGTTGCTTCTTGCCAGGGCGTACCCAAGCGAGACATTCCCGTATCTAACTTAGCGTGAACCGGCAAAGATTGGTTGAGATCGGCGAGAACTTCCGAAAAAATTAGGGCTTGTTTGGCAGTACAAATAGTCGGCTGCAAGTGCCATCGGGCGATCGCCTTTACCTGTTCTGCTGTATGAGTTGCCCCCAACAGCAAAATCGGCGCTTCTATCCCAGCTTCTCGCAATTCTATTCCTTCGGGAATTGTCGCCACTCCCAGCCAACTAGCACCTGCTTGCAAGGCTATTTGACTGACTGCAACAGCACCGTGTCCGTAAGCATCGGCTTTCACAACTGCCATCAGTTCTGTGTGGGGAGATAAGAGATTTTTAAGCTCTTTTACATTGTGAGTTAAAGCTGCTAAATCCATTTCTACCCAAGCCCGCTGGCAAAGTCCCCCGTCACCGTCCCCCAGCACCGTCTGGCGGGATTCTTTTGTCGTTGATTCTGCGGTTGTTTGTTCCCTACTCCACATTGTCGATCGCTCCTACTTGCTTGCACCATTAAAAACTGCTCGGAGATTTTACCCTAAGTTTGATTATAATAAGATTCTCTCTTTCATCAAAGTTAACGGGTGTATCATAGCACCAAAAATACCCGATAAAAACTATGGACGGACTGGCCTACCTACATTTAGCTGAAACTTGGGAAACCCCTGCGGTTCAGCTTCAACTCACATCTTGCACCATTGTCAATAAGCATTTTAGGGGCGGGCAAGATGCCTGTTCGACAACAAAATTGAACTCTTGTGGAACAGGCAAGATGCCTGTTCAGGAAAATGGTGCAAGATATCAGCTTCAAGGGACAAACTCGAAAACGCACCCAAATTTAGCCTCTACTCCTTTACTTTTCTTTACGATCGCTCTCACAATTTTAAATTTAGTCAATCCCGCACTAGCCATCAAAAAAGGCGATTCAGGCCCGGAAGTTGCCCAACTCCAGAAAACTCTACAAAACGCAGGGTATTTTCGCCGCCAGCCCACAGGATTTTACGGTTCTGTAACCCAGGCTGCTGTGAAAAAGTTCCAAGCAGAAAACAACCTGAAAGTTGACGGAATTGTCGGCCCGAAAACCTTATCAGCGCTGAAAGGTACGCCGGAAAGCGCCAGCATTGAAGCTGCGGGAAAAATCTCGCCAAATGTCGATCGACCTTCGCCATCTCCTACCGCCACAGAAAACACAAACCAACCCGAAGATACAACTCAAAATCCGCCCCAAGAACCTCTGTTTCAAGATCCCTCTTTGCCACCATTTAAAACAGAAACTCCCGAGGATATAGAAAGTGAATCCCAACCCCAAAGCCGAATAAATACTCCCGACAACACTCAAGGAAAAATGACCTTGAAAAAAACAATTTACGGCAATATTTCGCCCAAATCAATAGTCTATTCGGGAGCGGGTTTGTTTTTTGCTCAAAACATGATGTACCGCCACACAATCACAGTTTACGACAGGAACTTTAAATTAGTCAAGACTATTCCCGATACAGTAAACTTGTCGAAGTTCGGCTTTTCTAAATTCAAAGGCAATTATCAAGGTTCTCCCGTAGAAGCTGCTTTTTCAACAGACGGCAAATATGCCTATGTATCCAACTATCAAATGTACGGTTCGGGGTTTGACAATCCGGGGAGCGACAGGTGTTCTCCAGCGGCAAAACACGACCAAAGTTTCCTGTACCGCATCAATACCCAAACTTTGAAAATAGAAAAGGTAATTCCTGTAGGTGCAGTTCCAAAATTCAATGCTGTTTCGCCTGACAATCGTTTCGCGCTCGCGAGCAATTGGTGCAGTTGGGATTTGAGCGTAGTTGATATCAATAAAAATCTCGAAATCGAGCGAGTGAAACTGGGTGCATATCCTCGGGGGATTGTTGTTACTCCCGACTCAAAAAATGCCTATGTTGCCGTCATGGGTTCTTCGGATATTGCGAAAGTTAATCTCATAGACTTTTCGGTAGAATGGCTGAGCAACATTGGCAATGCGCCGCGTCACTTGACGATCGATCCCAAGGGCAACTATCTTTATGCCACTTTGAACGGTGAAGGAAATGTGGCAAAAATCGACCTAAAAACTGGTAAAGTGGTGGACAAAGTTTCGACCGGAAAAGCCCCTCGCAGCATGACAATTTCTGATGAGGGCAAACTGCTTTATGTGGTTAACTATTTCTCGAATACGGTTAGCAAAGTTAGGACTAGCGATATGAAAGTCCTGCAAACAGTGAAGGTTAATTCAAGTCCGATCGGGATTACTTACGATCCGGAAACTAATCAGGTTTGGGTAGCTTGCTATTCGGGGAGTATTATGGTGTTTCAAGATTAATTTAGCTGCTTTGCAGTGAGAAGGCTTCAGTCCTGACTGCAAACAATAATGATTAAATGTTATTTTGGGGCGGCCTATGATCGACGCCCCTAAAATATTATTTGGACAACTTTACAGACTTCACCAGATACTCAGAAGACTTAGCAGGTACTTGGCCTTTTTTGGCCATAGCTTGGTAAATCATGGCTGCTACTTCAGCGCGAGTTGCTGTTCTATTCGGCTGCAAAAGTGTGCGCTTCGGGTGGTTGACAACAATGCCAGCTTCTGTGGCTGATGCTACTTTGTTAACTGCCCATTTCGGCACTTTTGCCCTGTCTGTATAAACTTGTAAAGTTTTGGTTGCTCTTGTTGAGGGTTTCAGGCTCAAACCGCTGGCTAAAGCTGCGATGACTTCGACACGCGGAATCTGTTTTTCGGGACGGAACTCATTGTTTGGGTATCCTTTAAGATATCCAGTTGTGACAGTGTGGTCGATCGCAGTAGCGGCAGGACTTTTCTCTTTTACGTCTTTAAAATCAATCGCTTTTCGGATCGGCTTTTTGTCGTCGGACATTCGCTGAATTAACCGCGCTAGTTCGGCTCGCGTTATCGGTTCGTCGGGACGAAATTTGCTGTCGGTGGACTCAGCAAAGATTTTCCGATCGACTAAAGCGACAATGAACGGGCGCGCCCAATATTTATCGGGAACATCGGAGAATCTAACGGGCCCAACTTTGGGTTTATCGCCTTTCGGTTTGGTAATTGCTGGAGCGGGGGTCGATCGCGCAATTGGCGTGGGAGGAACAACGATTACACCCACCGGAGGATTTGCCGGTAAAACCGGCCCTAAAGGTGCCACAGGTGCGACATCCGGTTCTGAGGGCACGAGGGTTGTAGCGGGCGATCGCAAATCCGAACTTGGCGATTCTGGCGTTAATATTCCCGGGCTCGCGGGCGTCACAGCAGGCTGAGAGAAAACGGCTGGAAATTGCCAATTTTTGGCATTCAATCGATCGGGATTTTTACCTGTTACCCAAAATAAAATTGCTCCCATCGTGCCGAAGGCAACCAAGATAGCAATCAATTCATCCAATCCTAAAGGATTTCTTTCCCCTGACGGGGGTTGTGAAGAAGACATATTGTCACCTACAGACCAATGTAGAAATTAAATCACATATTTTTTCGTCTGGTAGTGACTGAAATAAATAAATCAACTATTCCAAAGTTCTCACTGTCAATACTTGCGGCGGCGTGGAATCGGGAGGATAAATAAAATCAACTTTTACCGCTCGCGTTTCTGTCGCAGCTAAGCTCAACTTTACCATCGGTTCCACAACTTGACCGACACGGTGCCACAAATGCACGTAGCGAGTTACATCGTAACCTCCATCATCTTGGTAGCGCAGCCGCACAGTACCTCGAAAATAGGGAAAATCTAGGGGAGGTTGACGAAATCGCAATCCATTTTTTGAGAGTCGATCTTCTTTTAAAGGCGTTTCCAAACTCACCGCTACCGTTTGCGGTTTTTGGGCAGTGTTGTGCAGCGGCAAAATCAGATTGTAGTGTACGCCGTAATTGCCGTGGGCTTCGTAAGCGGTGTCGGGATAGCGCGCCAGCATTTTTCCGGCTTGCACTTGTTGGGTTCCCAAAGTGCCCCCGCGCAAGGTAGAGATCGCATAGGATATCGCTTTTCCAGTCTGGGGAATTGCCAGATTTTTAGCATCGCGATCGACTAATTCCGCGAACCATCCAGAACCTTGCTGCACCCCTGCCACGCGGCCGTAAATCAGGCTTCCCGAAGTCCCGTCGGGGGGAGTCGGGGTTTTGTCGCGGGGGCCTGCCAAACCGCCATTATTCAGCAATTGCTGCCATTCTTCCAGAGTTGGCGCGCGTTGGCGCAGCCCTCGAAGAGGATCGCCCCCATCAGCATTTTGAGGTGCATACATTGCCAAAGTAGCGGCGTAAACCTTGCCGCTACTTTTGAGCCGCACAAAGGTAGAACGACCATTTATCGGCTTTTCCAGACCCCGCACGGGAATAGGCCGATTCATCAACAATGCGGTTTCTCCCGGTGCAACGAGCAGTTTTTCGGGAAAATCCGGCTGCCGCATTCCCCGCAAAACGCTATCGACAGCGCGAATCCCAGGGCCGGAATATACTTCGCCGTTGGGACTCTCACTTAGTGCGGGTTTTTGTTTGAACGGTGCGTCTGGTTCCATCAGGTAACTGGCTGCCTGCAAAACTTCTACCGTCACGGGCGCGGAACTGGGATTGTACAGCAAAGCTCCGATATACAACGTGCGTAAATTCAGCGGAGTGTGAGAAAAGTGGTGAGCAAACAGGTTGAATTGCCCTTGAAAGGCAAAGTTCAGGTGAGCTGCGGGGACTTTTTTGCCGTCTGGAGGAAAAGTTGAGAGCAAAATGCCTTCTTTTTTCACCCATTCGGGACTGTCGCTGTTGAAGAGGGGGATGTTGTCGAGTTGTCCGGGGAGCGATCGCACTTCCGCAGCTTGTACAATTTCTGCGGGTGCTGGTTTTGCGGGAACAGATTGTACGGGTTTTTTGACGTACAACAATCCGCCGGCTGCACAAAGGACGAGTGTAGAAATACCAGCAATTCGAGAAAAGAGATTTTGTGTCTGAATCATCAAAGTTAACTGTCAACCCATTCTCTGTAAATCTTCCACCGACAGCGACAGCGCCTGAGCCACTTGCTCTACGGTTAAACCCATTGCTAGCAGTTGGGGAATCGCATCCCGTTGGGTTTGTTCTGCGCGATCGGCCCTTTGGCGTTCCTGTTCGGTATGGAGGCGTTCGAGTCTAGCTTGTTCGCTACCAGTTAACAACAAATTACCCTCATTATCCCACCAACGCAACCATCGCTGATGCTGATTTTGATAGCTACCTTCCCACACACCTAACTCTACTCCCATCAGGTCGATCGGATAATGTCCGCGATCGTTCGGTTGCAAACGGCGATAACGAGTATTCACCCAGTTATAGACTTCCAATTCGCTCGTTTTAATGATGTATATCGCATAGTAAGGAATGTGAATAATCTGCTCGTATACCCAAAACTTTCCGGGTTTCTGGTTGACACCTTCTGGTAAGCGAGATAAGGGAGTATTGTTTCGTTCTTCAGAGCCATTACCACTAGCAAATTCGATCGCAATTAATGGCACAATATACTCGCGCCAAATCACGTAAGAGCGGCGAATTTCCCCATCTATTAGGGGCGGAACGTTGGGAACGTAGAACCAGTCAGGCGCTTCGGCTCCCTTTTCTGGAGGGTCGGTTTCGCGCCAGTAAATGCCACAATCTTGCCCGATCGCAGCGCGGTATTTTGTGGTTATATGTAGTTACTCAAGACGAAAGAAAGAGGCTAATCTAAAGAATGCTTTGTTTTCAGTTTCAGGTCTATTTTGTCTGGTTCTCTATTTTTATCATCTGGAATTGAGGGCGGATGATTTACAGCCTTGGCCTAAATTGCTGACGTTAAATCCAGATTGGAATCCTCGACTTCGCGATGATGAAAGGGCAGGATACATTTTGCCTGACTGAGTTTCAAAAATGACATTCTTAACGCCTTCTGCCACTCCCGAAAGAGCGAGTCCGACTCGGTTGACGAGAATTCCTGCCGCTACCAAAACTCGGACTCCGCCTTTGCTGCGGGGAAGTTGAGTTGGGACTCCGCCTCAAAGTGCTGCCACCGTAACCCGAACCGGTCGATCGATTAGCATTGGGCGGTGCTGATGGTCTTACTGGCTGGTTATATGTGGGCGATCGCAAACGGCCGGTCGTCCTTAAAACTTGACGGTTTCTCACCGCAGCAGGCGGAGTTTGGTAGCGAGTTTGATACTGCTGAACAGCTTGACCGTAAGTATTGCCATACCCGCCATATCCTGTCATAATTCCCGGCTGATAGACTGGCGGCATATAATATTGGGGTCTAAATAACAAACTGCCGATCGCCTGACCGGCTATAGCCCCAGCAAACGGCGCCCAGAAGCCAGATTGCTGTCTGACTACTACGGTTTGGGGCTGACCGGTTTGAGGGTTATTAACAGTTTCAGTCACGTTGTGAACGTACTCAATTTTAAAATCTTCTGTCAAATGCAAAGCCGCTTGATTGTTATCCAGATTTAGATAACTTTTCTTACCTGCCGATATTTCTTCATCCGTTAAACGAGCCATTTGCAAATCCCTACTGCGGTAAACCGGGGGAGTGCCGGCGGGTGTATTCAGCAACATCAAACTGTATTCGCCCTCAGCATCATCGTAGGTAGCTTGCTGTACGGGATATTGACCTTTAGCCAAGTTATTGTTTGGTGCAGGACGCACCGTGTTTACATTCCTATTTTCCGCAGGATTTTCCGCCGGATTTTCCGCAGGACTTGGAAGAGCTTCTGGGGTAGGAGAACCGCAGGCAGTTGCCGTCCACAAGAAAGTTAAAGCCATTAAATAAATTGTCAGTCTTCGCAGCATCATAAATAGTAATTTGTCATTGGTAATTGGGCAGGGGTTGTTTGATAATTGCTCCTTCTTCCTTCTTCCCGACATCCGTTATATCAGTTACATCAGTTACATCCGTTACTGAATCCTTTGCCGAACTTCTTCCTTCCTTAAAGAGGAATCAGTTCTGGGAAATTGACCAACACTTGCTCGTTGGTAAGTTCGTCTCCCAACTGTGCGGGAGAAAAATGAAGTTGCACAGCTCGGAGCCTGTGCTGGTAATTTAAATTAATCAGTGCTTTTAAACCGACTTTCAGCGCGCTGATGTCAGCGAGGTCAGTTTCTAGGGCAGCAACTTCGCCTTCATACGCAATGGTAATCATCACCACGACATTTCTAGTTACCGGCAAAGACAAGGGGGATTTTTGATCGTAAACAGAGGTGCTGTATTGAGGCTCGCTGAGATAGCGAGCGGCTGAATCCGTGAAAAGTTCATCCACATAATCGCCGGCTTCGCCTTCATTCCAAAAAACATCGCCTTCATTGGCGGCTGCTTGCCAGTAGTTGTCGTACTGCAACAGGTGATTGCAAATTTCTACAAGACCTTCTCCTAAAACTGCTAGGTCGCCATCGGCATCAATTGCTTCTCTGGCCGTGCGGTTGAGAACTCCTAACAGCGGTGCAACTTCTTCGCCTGTTAGGTGAACGAACACCCGCCAAACTGCCAATCTAGTTTTACCTGTAAATTGATTGAATCGATCGTGCCAATCATTCATAATAACCTATAGTTGTAATCTGTAGGGCTATATTTCCAACGATAGCAGGCGATTTGCACTCTTGCCGTCTAACCTCAGATTGATATCGAGGGCATTTTGAGCGATCGCCTCCGCAGCGTACTGTCTCGCTTTGAGTCATCTAATTTTATCGCAGTTTTCAATCGGAGCAAATACAGTAGGGAAACGGCACGGCCTTGTCCTGACGGGTATCTGCGATTTTTAATAATTGGTAAAAATTTGATAATTAGACCTCTTGCAAAAATAACTAGGACGGGCAAGATGCCCATCCCACAAAATTTTTTTTCTTGTGGAATGGGCATCTTGCCCGTTCCAAAATTTGATTAAAAGGATTTTTGCAAGAGGTCTATTGTAGCAAGACTTTTTAAAATTGATATTAATTCAGCGCTCCTTTGCTTAGCCGGAGTATGATATTGTGTGCTATTGATTCATCGGTCATTGTTTGCTGTGCTTTGCGATCGCCCGGACAAGAAATTGTAGGGGTAGATAATTTCAACTCAAAAAACCTCCAATCTTGCAAGATTGGAGGTGCGCTAAACGAATACTCTGGTTTGAGATAACTATTTGACGATCGCGCTTTGGACTTGTTCGATCGCAATTTCCGAACTCAACTCGGCAACTTGCGAAACTGGCAAATCCAGCTCGCCGCCCGGAGCTTCTGGGTGTTCGCGAACCGCTGCAACCGCATCTGCTGACTCAGCTACACCTGAATCTGCGATCGGAGCCAGCTCTTCAAAAACTTCAAAATTATCGGTCATCGCAGCGCAAGCAGCAGAAGCGCGCTTGCCGGCGCGGTAGCTCATGTAGGCCGCTCCGCCACCCAAAACTGCACCCAAACCCAGGAAACCGAGAGCTGCTGTTTTGTAGGATTTCCACGGATTCATGCGATCCGAGCCGCCGGAACCCAGGATCGTTGTCGCAGAACCAGATTGAGCCGCCCCAGATTTGCCGTAGGAACAGGGGAAAGCAGATGCGGCGTCACCTATGGCGATGCTGCTTGCGATCGCGGCGACGGAAGCAATGCCAGCTAACACTTGAAACTTCTTCATGGTGCCAAGCAAGATTGTAAAGGATTAGTGAACAAACCTGACGGTCAACTGAGTACAGTTAGACCGCAGGCTTCTTTTTCCTTTTTTTCAAAGGCTTTTTATAGTGAGGTAGTTCCACCCCCACTTGCTAATATAGTATCAGAGTATTTCCAGATCATCTTGGGGTATAAAAGAATAATTGTCGGTTTCCGTACCTACACCCGACGAGCCTTTCATCCCTGCGGTAATTTATTCGGGGTACTTCGCGCAGCGCTCAGATTAATCCCCTCTAAATATACCGAGGGACTTCCCGGCTGGTAGTTAAAAAACTAATGGTAACAGCTCTTTACCAATGTATCAACTCTGTGCGCCGTCCAAATCGCGGATCGATCGCAAAAGTCAACTATAGCCTGACGCAATTAAAATTTAACTTGGCCAGCTTAAAAATCTGCAATGGTTGCTCTGTAAGCGTTTCGGCTAAAAAATCTGTAGGAGTTAAACTTTTGTGAACCAATACTTCGATCGCGCCGAAATCAGAAAATCTGTGCAGAGACAGTAGAAAATTTAATTACATGGCGGCAAACACTTGGTGACAAACTACTTTTAAGGCTACTTTTGTAAAGGCTTAGTTATTGGAAAAACTCTTATTTTTATGACAGACAGCGCGACTCAAGGCATTGAGCGAGATCCTCGCCGATTGTTGGTGACGGGCGGGGCTGGATTTATCGGCTCGAATTTTGTGCATCACTGGTGCAGCAGCTATCCGGACGATCGAGTAGTCGTACTCGACGCTTTAACCTACGCCGGAAACCGACAAACCCTGGCAATATTGGAAGGAGGCGAAAATTTTCGGTTTGTGCAGGGGGATATTTGCGATCGTACCCTAGTCGATACCTTGCTCAAAGAAGAAAAAATCACCACAGTCGCCCACTTTGCCGCAGAATCCCACGTTGACAGGTCAATTATCGGGCCTGCCGCCTTCGTCCAAACAAACGTTGTCGGAACCTTCACGCTTTTAGAAGCCTTCCGCAAGCATTTTGAAGCAATTGATGAGCCCTCTCTCAAAGCACAAATGCGCTTCCTCCACGTTTCCACCGACGAAGTTTACGGCAGTCTCGGCCCCGACGACCCAGCCTTCACAGAAACAACCGCCTACTCGCCCAACAGTCCCTACTCAGCCTCCAAAGCTGGCAGCGACCACCTCGCCCGCGCCTATTTCCACACCTACGGCGTCCCGACAATTATCACCAACTGTTCAAACAATTACGGCCCCTATCACTTCCCAGAAAAGCTCATTCCGTTAATGTGCATCAATATGCTATTGGGCAAACCGCTGCCAGTTTACGGCGACGGGCAAAACGTGCGAGATTGGCTCTACGTGCTCGACCACTGCCGCGCTTTAGATGCCGTTATCCACCGCGGCAAACCTGGGGAAACCTACAATGTTGGCGGCAACAACGAGGTAAAAAATCTCGATTTAGTAAAAATGCTGTGCCAGCTAATGGACGAATTAGCTTCTGATTTGCCCGCCCGTCCTTGCGAACAACTGATCGCATTTGTCAAAGACAGAGCCGGGCACGATCGGCGTTATGCTATTGATGCCAGCAAAATTAAAACTGAGTTAGGTTGGACTCCCTCAGTAACAGTTGAAGAAGGTTTGCGGCAGACTGTGGAATGGTACTTAGCTCATCGGGAGTGGTGGGAACCCCTGCTTTCGGAGGAATATCAAACTTACTACAGCAAGATATACGCCAATTAGTCCGAAGGAAGAAGGAAGCAAGAAGGAAGAAGCAAGAAGGAAGAAATATTTCTTTGTTCGCACTAACTAACATTGAAAATTCTGAAATTATCAACTTTTCGGAAATTATGCCTTCTAGCTTCTGACTTCGGCAATATCACATACATTAACACTTGTCAATGTATGTAAAGATTTAGTTAAACTCGATCCATAAAGCATAAAAGCAACTATTTCTGGCTGATAATTTCAAAATAAGCCTTTTAAAAGCTTCTACTACAAACAGAAAGCAATGACCGAAATCAACTGGCTCAAGCAGCTTCAAGAACCCAAATACTGGCTGTTGGCGATCGCAGCAGGTTTGATTACCCTGCACCTAACTCTGACTTCCAGAACAAACGACACTGACCTCTTCGGCACAATGTTACTGTTTTGGGGAGTCGTGGCATTTCTCATTTGGGAAAGACACGAATCCTTAACTTTTGAAAGCGGAGTTTTCGCCAGCTTCTTTGGGGCATCGTTAATTGGTTTAATATTGCTCAAAAGTTCCTCTATATATGGATACGACTTTTTTATCAGAGCAACGCCTTTTTTGTCGGGAATCAGTCTCGCAATGCTTGCTTCTGGAACAAAAGGACTGAAACAATATTGGCAGGAACTTCTAATTCTTGCCTATACAGCTATTCCTCCCGGCTTGATCGGATTAGTTGATGTAGCGAAATTAACGGCTAAATTTTCAGCTTTTATTCTGCACTATTTAGGATTTGAAGTTGTACGCCAAGGGGTTTTTCTGATTTTAGAAAAAGGCAGCGTCGAAGTTTATCACGGCTGTTCGGGAGTGAATGCAATTCTACAATTGTTAGGACTTGCTTTAGTTTTTTTGCTGATGTTTCCTACAACTACGGGACAGAAAATAGTAGTACCGATTGTGGCAGTCCTGATTGCATTTAGCGTAAATGCAGCGCGAGTTTCTCTCATGGCCGTGTTGGTATCGCTATCTCAAACAGAAGCATTTAAATACTGGCACGAAGGAAATGGTTCGGTAATCTTTTCGATGATTGCTGTATTTATTTTCGGAATATTCTGCTGGTTTGCCATCTTAAAAAACGAACCAGAAAACAAGAAAAAACAAAACTGCTAATGACTATTACCTACTGGAAACCAGTTAGAATTTCCCTGTTGGCTGTTACTTTAGGAGCGGTTTTATTAGTCGCAGGAAAGTTGGTATTGTATCCATCGACTGGCAATTTTGCTGCAACCCCGTTTGAGTTTTCAGAGTCAGTGCCTTTAGCAGATTGGCAACTGCAAAAGAGCGCGGCACTGGAAATTAGCGATAATTCAGAAGTTAAAACTGCCAGGAAATATGAATATCAAAAAAATAACATTGCTCTAGAAATAGAGATGCGTTATGTGGTAAACACCAACGGGGATGTGGAAAGTATGATGAAGGGACATACTATTCTCAAGTCGTCTCCTGGTAAACTAGCATTGGTAAGCACTCAAGGGGTAGGTTTTCACGGAATTTTGCAAAAGCAAAATCGACTGTATTTGAGTTCGTGTATCAATCCTCGCGGCGGTGCTACAGTCACTGCCGAACAGTTTAGATACAATCGAAATACTCGCGATTGGCAGGCGAACCGCATTCTGTTTTGGCTGTTGGGTAGGGGAAATATTCAAGACCGGCGCTGTTTGTGGACTCAGATGTCTGTACCTTTGGATAAAACACCTCCAGAAAATGCCCAAAAAATTCTAGAGAATGCTTGGGTTTCTTGGTATGGGTGGTGGCAGCCGCGATTTCCCGAACCTTGAGTCGAGTCAGTCGATTTTAGATTTTAGATTTTAGATTTTAGATTTACTCCACAGGTGAATCTGGAAGCTTGAACAAGAGTCTAAAATTTTTGACTCTCCACGACTGTTGTCGTTTGCAAGTATCCGTTTTTTGGCGGGGTCGAGAGAGATTTTTCTTAACAACAATTCTGATTATTTTATGAATGACATACAAGGCGAGCAAGGTTTTTCTATCTACAGGCTGCGTTGGATTGGGTACGGTCTATTAATTCTGTCTTTATTAGATACGATCGCAGTTCTTATACCAGGCAATTTTGGCAATCGCGTCTGGGAATTGCAGACGATTGGCGCAATAGTGGAACGAGTGCCAGTTCCTCTGCTGGCAATGGCGCTGATATTTTTTGGAGAAGGGTACGATCGCAAACGTTTTGAAGACATTTTTTTGAAGGTTTTGTCTTGGGTGTGTCTGCTGCTGGCGCTGGTTTTTCTGCTGATGCTGCCTTTGGGAATTTTTGGCACTATCTTCGTCAACAACCAAAACAACAAGCAAATTACTACTCAAGCAAACCAACAATTAGCTCAGTTGCAGCAGGTGGAAGAACGGCTGAATAAAGGTAGTCCTGAAGATTTAAAGACTTTGGCGGGGGAACTTACCCGTCTGGGGGTACAAACGGATACGCAAAACCCGGAGGAATTGAAAAACCAAATTCTTTCGAGAATTACTCCGGCTAAGGAACGGTTGCAGACGCAAAGCGCTGCGGTTCAGTCAAGTCAGCGCTTGGGGTTATTTAAAAATGCTGTTAAGTGGCTGCTGGGCGCGCTGATTTCTAGTGTTTTGTTTTTTACGCTGTGGCGCGGTACTGACTGGGCTCGCTAGTAGTTTTGAGTTTTGAGCTAGTAAGGTGCGCTAGGCGCACCCGAAGAGTTTTGTTGAGTAAGGTGCGCCCTGTACGCGCAGCCCGCGTCTTGGTGGTTAAGAAGACCCTCAAACCCTGGAAATTTCGTTGGGGGGAGCGATCGCTCTTCTTCTTTTCAAAAGATATCGGTAATAAATCTTGTTTATTGCCGATCGCCAACACCTAGAATAAGGCAAATCCGTCGTTAGCGCAGCCCTCGAAGAGGAGCGCACCTTGACAGGGCTGGCATTGTGCAATCCACAATCTCAAATCTAAAATCCCCAATCTCAAATCCACAATCTAAAATCTAAAATCCCCAATCTAAAATCTAAAATCTATAGCCTTTCTCAAAAAGGTGAGGTACGAATTTTGTATGCGCTCAATAATTCGGGGCGGACTACCCACTCAGGAACGATTTTGCGTCATTTGACGTGCATCCTTGAGCGATTTACCCCGGATTATTGAGCGCATACATTTTTCTCACCATTGTTTTAGCTCAGTGACAGTTACTCTTTATTCTTTTAGGAAATCCCAAGCGTTACTTGAGTTTCTGACCTACTAAAATTAAACGCATCACTCGCTCAGCTGCATCAGTCAGAAGTTCAGTGGCATTAGCGATCGCATCTTCTAACGTTCCTGGAGTCTCCAAAATATTGGCAAACGAGTCAATTCCATGCTCGTAATTGAGGTTAGCCCCATCCCCAATTGTGCCGACAATGGCGATCACCGGCACCTGATATTCTTTGGCCCGCCGCGCCACCTCTTCTGGGATCTTGCCTCGTGGGGTTTGCCGATCGATACAGCCTTCGCCGGTAATCGCCAAATCCACCTCCGCCAGCAAGGTGTCAATCTCTAGATATTGCATCACAATGTCGTAGCGCGAGTGCAACGTCGCACCCAGCAATGCTTTCAAGCCTGTTCCCAAGCCCCCGGATGCACCCCCACCCGGCATTTCACGCACATCCATGCCGATGTCTCGTTCAATCACATCAGCGAAGCGATCGAGAACTGCAGCCAATTTCTCTACCGTTTCGGGTGAGGCACCTTTTTGTGGGCCGAATACTCTGGCAACGCCGTGAGGGCCACATAGGATATTGTGCCAGTTGCAGGCCACATCAATTTGTAGCTGCTCCAGTCGCCGATCGCGCTCACTTAAATCGATGCGATCGAGCTTAGCCAATTCGCCGCCGCCGCGTCCCAACTCGTTGCCGTCAGCGGAAAGCAGGCGCACACCCAAAGCTTGAGCCATGCCGGCACCGGCATCATTTGTCCCGGAATCGCCACAGCCAATCAGCAAGCGTTCCGCACCGGCATCCAGGGCGGCTTTAATTAATTCTCCGACACCGTAAGTTGTTGTCACCAAAGGATCGCGGACATTGCGGGGAACCAAACGCAACCCAGCCGCCGCCGCCATTTCCAACACTGCTGTTTTCACATCCGTCCCACCCAGAAAGCCGAAATGGGACTTCACCGGCTGCCCGACTGGCCCTGTAACCGTCAGTTCATGCAACGTGCCGCCGGTTGCTGCCACCAGCGCTTTAGAAAAACCTTCGCCCCCGTCAACCAGCGGTGCTTTATAAATTTGGGCAGATGGGAGGACGCGCAAAATTCCCGCTTCAATACTGTTAGCAACTTCATCTGCTTCTAAACTTTCTTTAAACCCAGAGGGTGCAATTAAAATTCGTAAGCTCATCTTCTGTTGTTTTTGATTAATAGTTGATATCACTTCGGGAAAATTTTGCCAGAAATTTACTCGCGCAGCGGTAATTGAATCTGAACATAAGTCCCCACACCAGGTTGACTGTCAATACTCAGATGACCGCCATGCTGCTCAACAATGGCCTTTGTTAGCTGCAATCCCACACCGGCACGCCTGCCTCGTGGGTTTTCAAAGGTGGCAAAAGCTTGATCGATCGAGGGCTGTTCAGCCCCCTTGCCATTGTCAGCGACTTCGATTACCAACTGGTTGGCATCCGCCACAATGGACGAGCGAAGTCCCAATTGCCCCCCTCGATCGGGCATAGCTGCGAGTGCGTTACGCACCAACTCGCCCAAAGCTTCCCGCAGTTTGAGCCGATCGACCAGTGCATGGCTGATGTCTGGCGAAATTTCCAACTCAAAGCTAATGGCACGACGAACAAACTCGTCATGAAAACGCAGCAGCACTTCGTACAGCAGCGAACGGATATCAGTGCGGGCCAAGTTGAGATCCAGAGGAAACCCAAAGTCGGTGGCACGTGCAACTGCCTGCAACAGCCGGTCTAGCTGAGCGATCACTTCTTGTTTGTTTTCAGCCGCGATCGTGTTATTGCTGCCGACCTCGTTATCGAGTTGGGTAAACCGAGAGCGCAACTGGGATACTAGGGTGTGCAGCGTCAGCCGTGAGGGCATATTTTGGATTGATCCGTCTGAAGCCTCATCTGTCACACCTGTCGGCAAGCTAGCGAGTCCAATCGTGTGCTCTCGCTCTTGCATTGCCTCTGCCATGCGGTTAAATGCTCGGTTTACCGCCCCCAGTTCGTCGGCGCGTTCCTCTTCCAGCCGGCGCTGCAAGTCGCCCCGCGCCACATCGTCAAGTGCTTGTTCAACCTCTCGCAGTGGTGCGAACAAGTCGGAGGCGAGATAAGCTGCCAGCAGCAATACCAGCGAAACGGTGCCGAATGCGGCGATCGCTAGCACCAGTTCTGCCGTTTCCCTAGTGCTTTGAGTTTGCGATTGAATCACCTGGCGGTATTTTTGGTCAGACTCGACGGCTGCTTCTGTTAACTCCTCAAATGGCTCGAAATCATCTTCTAATTTCTTTTGGATAAAATTAAAAGCCTCTTTTTTACGATTCGTCCTCACCAAGTCGAAGACAGTACGAGCATCTTGCAGCAGCACTTCGTAGGCATTGCGGACTTGTGTCACCTGTTTTCGTTCTTCCTCGTTGTCAGCCAGATCGGCCCACTGCTTGAAGTCTTCACTGACGGATTTAAGGGATTCCTCAAACTCTTCCTGAGCATCGTCATCGGTGGTGACAGCCTCTGTTACTTCTTTGAAAGCCCGATAGGTTCCTGCCCGGACTCGCTGCAGCAACAGGCTACGCTGGTAATGATTTTGCAGCTTATTTTCACTGTTTTGCCATTTGACAATAGCCCAGACAGTCATGCCGGCAGTTGCTAGCGCCAGCAATCCTAATCCTGCAAATGTCGTCAGTAGTTTCTTTCGCAAGTTCATCAGTTTTTGCTTTGTCCTCTTCCCTGAATTCTGAACTTTGGCCAAATTTTTGAGCCTTTGATTTCCAGCAGCCAAGGACATTGAGACGGATCAACCTTCCTTTGATGGGCAGAAACCTCACAAGTCACAGTTGCAAACCAATCCAGCGCCAGTAGCCAAAGTAAAACACCACCATCAGTCCCAGGTGAACAAGTAGCAACACGGAACTTAAACGCAGCAAATCGGCTGGTTTATAAGTTTCACCTTCTAATTCTTGAAACATTAATAATGCTTTGGAACTAACTGGAAAGGTGAGGCAGTAATCCATGCCGACAGTGCTGATGAATAATACTGCAACTGGATTAAGTTGCAAACTGCTCCCTAGGTATAAAAGCGCAGGAACTAAGGCTGCTGCCCGTGCTGTGTGGGAAGTCATATAAATGTGGGAGGTGAGGGAGATAAAGGCCAACACAAATAAGATGACTGTGCGTGATTCCGCCCCAACGATGCCGGTGACGATAAACAACTGGTTGATAATCCATTGGGCAGCGCCGGAATCAATCAGCGCCTGTCCCAAGACTAAGGCGGCACCCACAAAGACAATTAAATTCCACGAAACTGCTTTCAGTCCTTCTTTCCATTTGAGGACACCAATTCCTGGCAGCGTCAGCACTAGAGCACCAAATACGCTAACCGTAGCAATTTCTAAACCATGCCAGGTTTCTGTCAGCCAAAGTCCGATCATCACGACGACGACGCCGAGAGTTTTCCATTCTGCCTGTGAGAAGGGCTTGCTGGTTTGCACCGGCACTTGTAATCGGCGATCGAGGCGCTCTTTATCCAGAAATAAGCGCATAATTACCCAGCAAGAGGCGTAACTAGCAGCAATCCCAAAGGGTAAGCCATAAAGCGCCCACTGAGCGAAGGATATGTGCTTTTTTGCAATCTGTTGCAGCAAATCGTTGGCAACGAGGTGAGAGCCTGCTCCGACTAATGCAACGATGGTAGATACCAAAATAATGGTTGGCATTAGTAAGGCTAAGGCGCGGACGATCCGGCGATCGTCAGTGGCATTGGCGATGCTGCGAAACACGGGGATCGCAACGGCAGCGCGTCCAGAGGTGGAAGGGATCAAGAAGGAGAGCGGAATTAGTACGGTTGTCAACAGCCAGAATAAGCTGCGGACGGTTTTGGCACGGGAGACGACGAGTTGAGTTAGCCGTGCAGCTAAGCCGGTTTTTTGTACCGCGCCACCGAGGATGAACGCGCCAATCATCAGCCAAATGACATCTGAGGCGAGGGCGTCAAAGAGTTGTTCTTGGGGACTGCCGCCGGCCAAAATCAACAGCATCACGGTGGCAAGGGCGATGTAGTCGGCGTTAATTGAGGTAGTTGACCACAAGATGGCGGCTAGGATGAAGGCGAAGAGTGCCAGACGTGCCGGCGTGGGTAGCGATCCGGGCAACAGCACAGCAATGCCGGCAGTGAATGTTAGGGCTAAGGGAACTACAGCGTCCACAACCCAGCGAAAATGTCTTGAACGCGATTTTTTAGGGGGTTTGCGTTGTGCGTCGAAGCGTGTCCAAATGCTAGTTGAGCTTGACTTGACTGAGCTATTTGCCGTTTTTGTCGCAGTAACTTTCCCCATTTTCTCCTGAATTGCAGCGAGAGTCAGGCCGGTGTGGCAGCACTGACAACTTCAGTTTATTTAACTGGTTGCTCTCTATTGCGTAACACTATCTTTCGGCAGATCCCACGAATGCCAACTCGTGCATAAGTCCTTCTTTGGAATTATGGCAGTCCAAAAAAACATTTCTTAACATGAAGTTACAAAGGGAGTGAATGAACTCGAAAAAGACCTGAAGCCCTTGAAACGGTTGATGAATCGAGATATTTCAAGAAAAAGGGCGGAAAACCTGAATATTATACCTCATCTATCTGAGAACCCCTATAAAATCTAAAATCTAAAATCTAAAATCTAAAATCTAAAATCTAAAATCTAAAATCTAAAATCTAAAATCTAAAATC
>NZ_JAUBWA010000068.1:0-38434 GCF_036702825.1 Microcoleus sp. A003_D6
AACTGACAACTGACAACTGACAACTGACAACTGACAACTGACAACTGACAACTGACAACTGACAACTGACAACTGACCCAAAAATGCTATAACAGCAATATTGCATTATAAGGATAAAAATTCCGTGCTGAAACTTTACGGCGGAGCCCGCAGCAGGGCCTCAATTGTCCAGTGGTATCTCGAAGAAATAGCGATTCCTTACGAATTTGTCATACTGGATCTGCAAGCAGGGGAACACTTGCAGCCAGAGTTTCTTGAAATTAACCCGATCGGCAAAGTACCTGCAATTGTGGACGGAGATTTTAAACTTTGGGAATCCGGCGCAATTCTGCTGTATTTAGCTCAAAAATATGGTAAAATGCCAGACACTTTGGAGCAGCAAGCTCAAATCGTGCAGTGGGTCATCTTTGCTAACGCCACCCTGGGGCCGGGAATATTTGTCGACGAAGCAACTCGGGAACGTGAAATCCCGCGATTGTTAAAACCCTTAAATGACATCTTCGAGAAACAGCCGTTTTTAATGGGCGATGAATTCGGTGTTGCCGACGCAGCAGTCGGGTCAATATTGACCTACATTCCGATGACGCTAAAACTTGACCTCAGCCCTTATCCGGCTGTTTTAGATTACATGAAGCGGATTTCCGAAAGACCGGCATTCAAAAGTGCGATCGGCGGTAGCTGAAGGATGGCACTACACGGATTTTGACACGGATACACGGATGAATTATTGGCGTTGCTGATTTACGGTATGAAAGGCTAAATAGGCCAGTCATAGAAACCAGTATCGACAAAGCTTGGGGATTTTCAACTGATTTTTTTCATACCCTGATTAAGCAACGCCGAATTATTGAGGGTGAGTCAGGAGTCAGAGGGCAAAGTCAGAGGGCAAAGTCAGAGGGCAAAGTCATAAAACTTAACATCTAAAAGCAGGGGCAATTCAAAAATTGCCCCTGCTTTTGAGGAAATCAAACTTATCTGAATCCTACAGCCGCCTGCCAAACAAAAGCCAGCAGCAAGAAAAATACGGGAATGACCGGCAAAACATTAACCAAAGGCTCAAAAATCGAATAAGCTTCGGGCAGTTTTGCTAAGAGTAATGCAGCTTCCATGAATCAACCTACCTATCCAACAGAATTTTCATAATTGTCGCATATCTTCACCCAAGGCAATCACGATCGATCGACACTCGGTGCAAGCCAGCGGGCAAACTCTTGTGTAAATCGATCGGCCAAAATCGCCTCCCGCATCCTCCCTGTAAAGCGAATCAACTCCGTCACATTGTGAAGCGCCAGCAAAGTATACCCCAGCACTTCGTTAGCCCGCGCCAAATGTGCCAAATAAGCCCGACTGAATTTTTGGCAGGTATAACAAGGACAAGACTCATCCAGCGGAGCAAAATCCTCCCGAAACCGAGCATTTTTCAAATTCCAGCGTTCCCCACCAACAAAAGCCGTCCCGTGGCGGGCCAGCCGAGTTGGAATCACGCAGTCAAACATATCTACCCCACTCGCCACCGCCAGCGCCATTTCCCGATAAGTCCCAATTCCCATCAAATAACGCGGTTTATTTGCCGGCAACAAAGGCGCAGTCACCTTCACAATCTCTGCAATCAAATCCCCCGATTCCCCCACACTAACCCCGCCGATGGCGTAGCCTGGTAAATCCAAATCTACCAACTGGTTCGCCGCGCGCGATCGCAAATCGGGGAAAACACCCCCCTGCACGATGCCGAACAAAGCTTGATCCGGGCGCGAGTGAGCTTGAATGCAGCGTTTTAGCCAGCGGTAAGTTCTGTCTGTCGCAGCTTCCACCTCCTCCCGCGTCGCCGGATAAGGGGGACACTCGTCAAAGGCCATAATCACATCAGCGCCCAACTCATTCTGAATTTCGATCGATCGTTCCGGCGTTAAATTAATCATGCGGCCGTCGCGGGGAGAACGAAAAGTTACCCCATTCTCAGAAATAGTCCGCATTTGGCTCAAGCTAAACACCTGAAAGCCGCCCGAATCCGTCAGCATCGGGCCCGGCCAAGCCATAAATTTGTGCAATCCGCCCGCGCCTGCGACAATCGCTTCCCCCGGCTGCAAGTGCAAGTGATAAGTATTTGCCAAAACCATTTGAGAACCCGCCGCCTCAAGATGTGCCGGCGTCAAAGTTTTGACATTAGCCAGCGTCCCCACCGGCATAAATTTAGGTGTTTCCACAACACCGTGGGGAGTTGCAAAAACCCCTGCACGTGCTTGGCTATGGCTGCAATTAGCCTGACATTTAAAAGAAAATCCCGTGTTGTCTTCAGTCATTAGTCCCCGACGATCGTTAACCGCTACTCGGCAGTCCGTGTTATTTGAGATGTTGCACCATTCTCAATTACTTGTTTAGGAACAGGCAAGATGCCTGTTCCACAAGAAAATTCACTCTTTGTGGAACAGGCATCTTGCCTGTTCTTGAGAATGGTGCAAGATGTGAGTGTTATCTAATCTATTGTTGTTGAGATCGCGACAAAAAAAACCGTGACCCCGCCCAAAAACGGAGACAAGTTTCCGACAATCGTCGTTGGAGGGCAAAAAATTTTAGACCTTAGTTCTACCTCCCAGATTCAAAGCTGCGAGTAAATCTAAAATCTAAAATCTAAAATCTAAAATCGACTGACTGACGATTAAAACGGGGAATCATCCTCATCCAATTGCAGATCCCAGTTGCCTGAGAGTACCTGATCGACAACCGCATCCAAAGCCGCCGCATTTAAATTCCGGGCGACTTGCTCTTGCAAAGGATTGGAGAGGGGAATTAACCGCAACAGCCGTCCATCTTGAATCAGGTCAAAATAAGCACCATCTTCGGGGGATTGTTTCAGTTCCAGGTAATCAAAACTATACACGTTCAAATAAAGCGCATGGTTGGCAATCAGGGTAGAACGGTGGGGGTTGGCGAAGACTTCGAGTACATAACCTTCCCCTTCGCTGTAAATCTTGCCATCTTGTATGTGAAGGTAGCGGACACGTCCTAAATCAAACAGCAATCTTTTGATATCGCTTTTGTTGACGACAATGCCTGTATCGATGATGCAAGGAGCAACTACCCTGTTATTCAATTGATCGTGACTCATGGAGTAAAAGCCTCTGTTGTAGTATGTTCCCGTCTAGGAAATCAGGGAGTTAGCTAGAATTCTTGAGAAGGGAAACGCGGGTCTTGAGTTTAGTCATTTTAGATAGGGAGCTTCGGGATCGCTGCCGGCAGAGGTTTTCCGGGGAAAAGAGCTCCGACAGGAGGAATGCCCGATCCAAAGGACTAGGGTGTTACAGTTCCAATTCTGGCACAGGCTAATGGATTGACAACTGCATACCAGATGAAAAATTTTCTATCTTATGGTGCATGATAAATTGGTTCGCTCTACGATCGACTTTTTCCGGAATCAAGGCGCTGCCATCGCAGCCGCAGTCGCTTTTTATACTTGTTTGCCGGTGCCGGTGTCTTGGACTTTGGAGTTTCGGGGCATTGCTCGCTTGGCACCGGCGATCGGGCTTTTGATTGGGGGGATGCTGGGACTGGCGGATGTTGGGTTGCAGTTGTTGGGAATGCCTGCTCTGACTCGATCGGCCTTGGTGGTAGTTTTGGGCATCGCCATCACTGGCGGGCTGCACCTAGACGGGGCAATGGACGCGGCGGACGGGCTGGCCGTACCAGACCCCGCGCGCAGGCTGGAAGTCATGCGAGACAGCGTTACAGGGGCTTTTGGGGCGATGGCTGCGATCGCGATCGTACTGCTGAAAACTGCCGCTCTCTCGGACTTGAATAACTATCGGTGGCTGGCTTTGATGGGTGTGGCGGGTTGGGGGAGGTGGGCCCAACTGGTGGCGATCGCCCGCTATCCCTATCTCCGGGCAGAGGGGAAGGGAGCTTTTCACAAAGAATCGATTTATTCTCCTTTTGATTTTATCCCCGGAGTGCTGTTGCTGCTGAGTTTGAGCGTAGTGCAAGTTGTCTTGGAGGGCGATCGGTGGCTGTTGGCGGTGGGGATGGCTTTGGGGGGAAGTGCGATCGGAATTTTTGCCGGAGCCTGGTTTAACCACCGTTTGGGCGGCCACACGGGCGATACTTACGGTGCTGTAGTCGAGTGGACGGAGGCTTTATTGCTGTGTCTTTTGGCGGCATTGGAAGGTTAAGTTGTTTCTGAGTTAACGGCACCATTCTGCATCATCCAAACGAAAAAGCTGAGGATTTGCTCGACTGGGGGCAGAGGATAGACGGATAAGTCGATCGTCACAGTTTGGTTTTCGAGTTTGATAAATTGCCATTGAATGCCATTACTCACGCTCCCATAAATGATGGGGATGTTTTTTTCTTTGGCTCGATCGAAGCGCACAGCGGCAACCATTTGGGCAATACACTGACCCAATCCGCTTTTGAGGTCGGTCTTTTTAGCTTCGACAATTACAACGGCGGGGGCTTCAATTTCTAGCACTTCGGACGATCGCGTCAGCAGAAAATCAAACACTCCATTCAATCCGACAGCTTCGTCGATGGTGAAGTCTTCGCCGGAGAAAAGGCTAATTTGGCGATCGAGAATCCGCCTCACTTCCAGCAGTACGGGATAGATGATTCCTTCGGATCGCGCTTTTTCACTTCCCGATGTGGCGACGATGGGGAGGCTATCTTTGAGGGTGCCGCTGAGAATGTCTGAGGGTGCGATCGGGCTTAGCGGCGGTATAAAACGAGATCCCTCTTGGACTGTGAGGCCGAAAGCTTGTTTCGCTTTGGCGATCGTAGTAAATTGACTGTATGGCATATTTTTTTTAGTTCACCATTATTAAGTTTTGTTTGGCTGTTAATCACTATATGGGATTAAGCTGTGTTGCATCTAGATTGCCTATGGTATTAGAGAGGGAGAGGGTCCGATGGGGATCGGGGGAGAGGATTTGACAATTGTTCGATCGGGACTCGAAATATACAATTTAAATGCACAACAGCTTATTTATTCATAAGCTGTTGTGCATTTAAACTGCACAGTCAAAATTTGATAAAGTTCTTGTGGGGTGGGCGTCTCGCCCGCACAAAAAATACAATTTAGATGTAGAACAGCTTACCCCCTAATTCTCTTCGGAGGTACGGGGGCGATCGACCTATTTTTAGGTGAAATAACCAAACTAAAATTATTGACAATTCATTTCCCGAGCCCGATCGACCGCAGCCTGCAATTTTCCCCCCAGTACCCCAACGTGAGGCTCTTTTAACATCCCCAAATGGTCGCTGGGAATGTCGTAAACCTCTATTCCTCCCTTCACTACCTCGCCCCAACCCAATTCGCGATCTACACCAAACGCGGCCGCACTCTCAACTGCCTTGAAAACAGAAGCCCGACCCGCATAAACTCCCGCTACATAATGTCTCAATGCCTCATTATTTAATTCCCCATGAGTGAAGTTTTCCAAATAAATTGGCAAGGGACGCCCGATCGCCCGGTACAACTTGCACAAAATTCTCCATCGAATATAAGTGAACTCCTGCATTTTTCCCATCAGATTGCTCTTCACTTTATTCATTAATAAAGCAGGCGTGAGCCGTAAAACTTTCATCGCGCGTTGACTCCGATCGAGCTCAGACAAATTTTTGAAAGTAGCCGGCCCGTAAGTGTCCAACAATCCCAGCAAAGCTACCTTCTCACCTAGATCGTCAAGTTGCCGAGCCATCTCAAAAGCTACCGTCCCCCCAAAAGATACTCCTAACAGAAAATAAGGGCCGTGCGGCTGAAAAGTTCGCATTTCTTTTATGTAATAAGCTGCCAAATCCTCAACTCGATTGGGGGGAGCCAGTTTTTCATCCATAATCTGAGTGGACATTCCCAAAATAGGCTGCGATCGCTCCAAATAATTCAGCAAAGGACGGTAAAATTCCAATCCCCTGCCGAGCGCGTGGATGCAAAATAGAGGCGGTTTGTAACTCCCCGTTCCCGGTTGAATCACCACCATTGACTCAGACGGTGACGACCATTCCGGTTCGCGGAGAATGTTAGCCAATTGCTCGACTGTTGGCGATTGGAAAATAGCAGACAGCGGCAGCTTTTTGTCGAAGACTTTTTCAATTTCAGCTAACAAGCGCACCGCTAGCAGGGAATGTCCTCCCACCTCGAAGAAATTGTCCCTGATGCCAATGGAATTGATGGCTAAAACTTTTTCCCAAATTTTTGTCACTTGGGATTCTAACTTGTCGCGGGGGGCAACAGCAATTGTTTCATTGGGCCCAGCGTCGCTAGCAAATTGCCACTTTTGATTTGCCAAAGCGCGGCGGTCTAGTTTACCGTTGGATGTCAGCGGCAGTGCCTCCAGCACGACAAAAGCACCCGGCACCATATATTCGGGCAGTTTTTCTTTCAGGAAGCGGCGCAGGTCACTGATTGCGGGCGCGGGTTGCTGGTGGCAGACAACATAAGCTACCAATTGTTTGCCAAGAGCAACGTTCTCTGTGGCGATGACCGCAGTCTCTCTTACATCGGGATGCTGGCTCAGTACGGCTTCAATTTCCCCTAGTTCGATACGGAATCCGCGTATTTTTACCTGGTTATCGATGCGACCGAGGTAGTGGATGTTGCCGTCACTCAGGTAGCGGGCCAAATCCCCTGTTTTGTAGAGACGATCGCCTGGAGAATTGCTGAAGGGATTGGGAATAAATTTCTGATCGGTCAAATCAGGGCGATTGAGATATCCCCGCGCCAAGCAGATGCCGCCAATGTGGAGTTCTCCGGAAACGCCGATCGGAACGGGTTGGAGATCGGAATCGAGAATATAGAGTTGTGTATTGGCAATGGGACGACCAATAGGAACAATTGAGTCCTGATAGTCCGGTTTGCATTCCCAAAAGGTTACATCAACTGCTGCTTCCGTTGGGCCGTAAAGATTGTGTAATTTAACTTCTGGCAAGCGAGTAAAAAAGCGTTCTACCAGGTCAAATGCCAAGGCTTCTCCGCTGCACATTACTTGATGCAGACAAGTGCAAGCCTTTAGTCCTGGCGTTTCTAGAAATAGTTGCAGCATGGAAGGAACAAAGTGCAGCGTAGTAATTTGATATTGCACGATCGCTTTCACCAAATAAGCAGGGTCTTTATGTCCTTCCGGGCTTGCCATAACCAGACGCGCACCTACCAATAAAGGCCAGAAAAATTCCCAAACCGATACGTCAAAGCTGAAAGGGGTTTTTTGCAAAACGCTATCGTCTGATGTTAATTGATAGGCATCTTGCATCCACAACAAACGGTTGCAGATCCCTTGATGAGTGTTCATAGCACCCTTGGGTTTACCAGTAGAACCAGAGGTGTAGATCGCATAAGCTAGGTTGGCTGATGTAACTGAGCTGTGGGAATTTGATTCGCTCTGGGGAGCTATTTCTTCTGATTCAAAATCTAGGTAGACAATACGCGAGGATTGTTGGGGTAGTTTTTCAATTAGTGGTGCTTGGGTGAGTAACACTGATACACGAGAATCCTCCAGCATGAAGGCCAACCGCTCTTGTGGATAAGCTGGGTCTATTGGAACGTAAGCACCACCGGCTTTGAGAATACCCAACAAACCGATTACCATTTCTGTTGAGCGCTCTACACAAATCCCTACTAGCACTTCTGGCCCAACGCCCAAGCTTTGCAGGTAGTGTGCCAACTGGTTGGCTCTTGCGTTCAATTCTCGATAAGTGAGTTGCTCTTCTTCAAACACTACTGCAATAGCATCAGGCGATCGCTCAACTTGCGCCTCAAACAACTGATGGATGCACTTATCATCCTGCGGATAGTTTTTTGCGGTGTTATTCCACTCGACCTGGATCTGGTGTCGCTCTGTTTCTGTCAGCAGGGGCAATTCTGAAATCTTTTGCTTTGGATTAGCAACTATTCCCTCTAACAGCACCTCAAATTCAGCCATGCGGCGGCGGATTGTCGCAGCATCAAATAAGTTAGTATTGTACTGGCACTCCAGCACGAGTTTGTTTTTTGTTTCGCTGGCATTCACCGCCCATTCAAAATTTTCATAAGTTCTCGGATTCGAGAAGACTTCAGCCTTAAAACTTTCAAAATTAAGCTGCTCTTCCGTAAGTTGCACATCCAGATTAAAAGTTACAGGCACTAGCGGAATGCGGCTGAAATCCCGTGGCATTGCTAGTTTTTTGACCAGAGTACCGAAGGTAATCTGCTGGCGGTCGATCGCATCTAAAACTCCCGTGCGGCGCGATCGCAAATAATCGATAAAAGATTGTTCTCCGTTAATTTGGGTACGCAACGGCAACAAACTTACGCAGTGTCCGGCAAGCTTGTCTTTGCCCCCAACAAGCTGTCCCGCCGCTGGCATTCCGACAACCAAATCCTCTTGTCCGCACAAGCGGTACATAAAAGCTTCAAATCCAGCAAAGAGAATTGTAAAAAAACTGCACCCTGCTTTCTTGCCCTGGCGTTTGAGGTTAGCAACCAAATCCGGATTGAGTTCCCAATCTTCACGCGAACCCTTGTAAGTTCTCAAA
Source organism: Microcoleus sp. A003_D6 (assembly GCF_036702825.1). Classification (NCBI taxonomy): domain Bacteria; kingdom Bacillati; phylum Cyanobacteriota; class Cyanophyceae; order Oscillatoriales; family Microcoleaceae; genus Microcoleus; species Microcoleus sp. A003_D6. The sequence continues at coordinate 8,497 of NZ_JAUBWA010000068.1, forward strand.
GGAGGCCGCGATCTGTCTGTCGGCAAATCCAGCACCGGAATTGTGCCGGAAAACTGCTCCAACCAATACTTTTCAGCCTCAATAATTTCGGCTGTTGTTGAGTTTTCTTCTTGCGAAATTGCATATTCTATAAAACTTTCTGGCTGTGAAAGATTGGCAGCTAACCCTTGATGTCGGGCGGAATAAATTGCACCCAAATCAGGCAATAATATGCCCCAAGACCAGCCATCGCAAATGATGTGATGGCCTGTGATAATAACGATGTGTTCCTGTTCTTGCAGCTTAATAATTTGACTGCGAAACAGCGGCCCGCGGACTAGGTTGAAAGGTCGATCGACTTCTTGACGGCGCAAATAAGCTAATTTCGATTCGCGATCGCGATCGTCCAAAATTGACAAATCTATCAAAGGAATATCAATCTCGATCGACGACGCAATGCAGAGAGTCGATCCGTCCGGGCTAAAAGTTGTCCGCAGCGCCTCGTGCCGCTGCACCAATTCGTGAATCGAAAAGCGGAGAGATTCAATGTCGAGGTTTCCTTGCAACCGCAGACACATCGACTCGTTGTAAGCGCAATTTGCCTCGTCTCCCATTTGCACGGCAATCCAGATTTCTTTCTGCGCTTCTGTCGCGGGTACGCAAGCAAAAAGTTCTCCGCCGGCGAAAGGATCGAAGTCTACAGCAGTCAGTTTTGGTTGTAAATCTGCGGTTGTTTTCATTGGTTATTAACGGTAGTGCAACTAAATAAATTAAATTGTCTTTGTATGGGAGATTTGCTTGAAAGAGGTAGATTGGGATTTACCGTTGGGTGGGGGCGGGTTTATGAGATTATTAGTCTTAGGCATAGATGGTTTGTAAAACCCGCCCCTACAGGATTGAATATTAAATCAGGCTTAAATACCCCCCTTATTTCTTAGTTTCTTTCTGCTGGGATTTCGTTGGACAAGAAGCGGTTTCAACCGCCGATCGATGGGGTAACAAACCTAGTTTAATATTACTCGGTTCCCATCAATCTTTCGCGAGCACTCAGCAAAGCACCTGCACCGGTCAGATAAGCATTAATCATCTTGGCTTTGAGCGAATTTTGACCTCTAGGGATACAGCATTCGTTCGTAAAAAATTCCCAATTTGATTCGCAAAGTTGGTCAAATGCTACGGAAATGGTTAAAGTCAACGACCTTGCCGTGTGATACCAGCCGCAGGGAATGAACAGCGTTTCACCGGCTGAGATTGTAATAGTTGTTGGCGTAGCTTCAGCCAAAAGCGGATATTTTTTTAAGTCTGGATTGTGATGGTTTTCAATCTCAGATAGCCAAGGAGAACCTGGTTTTGGGTAAAGATACTTTTGCTGCTCCGGGGGAAAAATTGTAAATTCTTTTTCCCCGTAAATTTGATTGATATACGCATAAAGCCCGAGAAAATCGTAGTGCAAATAAGGAAATTCTCCCCCCGGGCCGCCGAAGAATATTTCTAAGTCGTATAAATTATCTAGCAGCATTTTCGGGATTAAGCTGCTGTGGGTGCGATCGGGTTGGGCAATACTCGGTCTGGGAGAGATATCCGGCGCTAAATCTGCAAAATCTTTGCGGACATTTAGTTTAAAAGGATAGGGCGCCGGATTCTCTTTTGTGGAATTTTTCAGCAAGTCGAACAATTTTGTGAGGGTGTAAATCTTGCCACCTATTTCTATTTCGCGATCGCCAAATTTTTCTTGAAAATACTCCGGCGTAAATTTCGTTTTGGCAGGCCAATCTTTTGATAAATCCGTGAAAATAACTGGCTTGCCTGGATTGCGGTACTCGCTGACAAATTCTTGGTGGGTCAGACCTGTGCGGCGGTCTACTTGCAGAGTTTTTGCTGTTTGGAGCATTTTTGTTTTTCCTGCGTTTGTTAGTTGAAATTTATTGCCGATTTGAAAAGTTGGTAGATTGCGATTCGCCGTTGGGTGGGGGCGGGTTTTTGAGATTATGGATTTGTGGCAATTACGATCGGTGAACCCCTACAGGTAGATTGAGATTTACCATTGGGTGGGGGCGGGTTTTCGAGATTGTTGGTCTTAGGTATAGATGGTTTGTAAAACCCGCCCCTACAGGATTGAATACCATTTTTATAAAATAGTGCAACAATCTTCGACCCCCCCTAGCCCCCCCTTGCTAAGGGGGGGAACAAGAATACTGTTGCATTCTTTTTTAAAATTGGTATAATTACCAACCCTAACCGTCAATGTGATAAACTATCTCCTACTTGTAAATGTTTTCCCGGGCGCTCTGGATCTGCGATGTACCAAGCTGGATTGCCATTAGGATCTCGCCCTAATTTTGCACCTGGTACTGGAGAATTGTTTGCGAAAGCAATTGACGATTTCGATCCATTTGTATTGCCATTCTTGTGGAAATCAAGAACCTTAACAGTCTCACCAGACGGATTGGCCAAAAATCCGGCTGACTGCAATTCGGCAATGCTGTTTTTAAATGCTTCCTTGACAAAAGCAATATCTGCGTCGGAATGCGCTAGCGTCAGAAAACACGGGCGGTGATCCCAAATGTGAATTCCTTTTTCGCGCAGCGAGTAAAACAGCAGTTCTCCATGAGTAAAATCTTGCGGGTAGGTGATTTTGAACAGGGAACCAAAGTTTTTAACACTGAAAGGTGCTTGCTCTCGATCGAACATGGCGTTCAATTCTGCAACTAATTTGTCGGTTTTGGCATTGAGATCGCGCTGCAATGAAGGCCCGCCCCGTTTCAAATATTCGAGAGATGCTTTGGCGGCTGCTAAAGTCAGCGGATGGCGCACAAAAGTCCCGGCAAAATAGGTAACGCCTACTTCCGGGAACGAGTCGTCGCCGAACTGCCAAAAACCGCCGTCTAAAGCGTCCATCCAGGCTGATTTACCCGCGATTACCCCGATCGACAGCCCGCCGCCGACAACTTTGCCGTAAGTGCCGATATCCGCTTGTACGCCGAAATATTCTTGAGCGCCGCCCGGTGCAACTCGGAATCCGGTAATCACTTCGTCCACAATGAAGGCGCAACCGGCTCGATCGCAAATCCGGCGCACTTCGTGGAGGAATTCTCGCGGTTGCCAGTCGGGACGGCGGCTTTGTACCGGTTCTACCATGATGGCGGCCAACTCGCCCGCCCTTGCTTTGAGGATTTCTAGGGATTCGGGTTCGCCGTAGTCGAGGATCAAGGTATTGTCAACGGCGGATTGGGGAATTCCCGGTGCTGCGGGGAGCGATCGCAATTTCTTAGTGCCGCGCACGATCACTTCGTCGAAAATCCCGTGATAGTCTCCGGTAAACATGGCGATCGTGCTGTTGCCGGTGACGGTGCGCGCCAGCCGCATTGCGCCCAAAACAGCCTCAGAACCCGTGTTGCAGAAGGCGGCGCGATCGTGTTTGGTCATCTCGCACACGAGTTCGGCAACTTCTCCGGCTAGCGGTGTTTGCGGGCCGATTTCATACCCGCGCTGCATTTGGGCGGAGATCGCTTCTGTAATAAATGCAGGCGAATATCCGAAAAAGTTCGACCCGAAACCGTTGGTTAAATCCACGTACTCGTTACCGTCTTCATCCCAAAGTTTAGAACCGGACGATCGCCCCACCACGATCGGATAAACCAACTCTTTCATCGTCCGGTTAAACCCCGAAACTACGCGCGGATCGGCGAGGTGGTGGCGGTGAGTCTGAGTGTACTGTTTGGATTTCTGAGTTCGCGCCGTATACCGCTTGACAAATGCTTCTAAATATGCTGCTTGCTGCGGAGTTAATCCGTCGCGATCGGATGTGTCGATGCGGGCGGCGGCACCGAACACCTTTTTTGGTTCTGCGGTTGGTGCTGCTGTGGGTGCTGTTGTTGGTGCTGCTGTTGGTGCTGCTGTCGGTGCTGCTGTTGGTGCGATCGCGCTGCCGTTAGTCTGGGATGGAGGGATATTTTGAACGGGTGCCGGCGGCTGCGGCATAACTTGACCGTTAGTTGTCGGTGCCGGCTGTGCGGGAACAGAACCAGCGCCGCCCAACAGTTCTAGCTGTCGCGACATAATTTGCAACTGCTGCCCGATCAGGTATTCGAGATTGCCAGACTGTACGGGATTCAAAATTTGAGGCCCAGGGCTGGGTAACGGCAGATTTACAGGGGCGCTGACTGCAACGGGAGTGGCAATGGGCGCAGGAGGTGCTGCTGTCGGTGCGATCGCCGGTGCGGGTGCTGGTACGGGTGCGGCTTGTTGGACGGCAGGAGTTGCAGGCAAAACCTCCGGCGGCAGAGCACCATCGATAAATTCAGATAAAGTGCCGAGAGTGGGCACAGTTTCTAATAGCTGGCGAAAGGTAATTTTGATGCTAAATTCTTTTTGCAAATTCAGCGCTACTTGAGTTAAAGATAGAGAATCTAAACCCATTTCTAGGAAAGTTAAGTCCTCATCAACACTGCCTAAATCCTCGCCAGAAGTTTCTTCTAGGATGTTTTTAATTACAGGGATTAGTCTGTATTTGCGCGCTGCGGTTTGGGTTTCAACCTGTGAATTTGGCATTGGTAATTGGGAGTTAATAGTTGGTAATTGGAAATTGGAAATTGGAAATTGGGCATCGGGCATCGGGCATCGGGCATCGGGCATCGGGAATTGGGCATCGGGCATTGGAAGAGGGAAATTCTCCCCGTCTCCCCCTCTCCCACTCTCCCCCTCTCCCACTCTCCCACTCTCCCCCTCTCCCCCTCTCCCCATCTCCCCCTCTTTCCGCATGGGTTCGATCCAGAAACGCTTGCTCTCGAATGGATAAGTCGGCAAGGGAAGGCGATCGCGCGTTTCCTCCTGATAAAAACTCTGCCAGTCGATCGATACTCCGCAGAGCCAAAGCTGTCCGACTGCACTCAACAAAGCCGCCCATTCAGTTTGATTTTCATGGCTGTCGCTGAGGGAAGAAATGGCAACTTGTTTTTTCAAATCTTTGGCTTGTTTGCGAGCTAAAGTAGCAGCAGTTGTTCTCGGCCCGACTTCCAAAAGTATCCGGTTCGGATCTTGCCAAAGCTCTTTGATCCCGTCGGCAAAACGCACTGTCGCCCGCAAATGCCGCGCCCAATACATCGGATCGGTTGCTTGTTCCGCTGTTATCCAACTAGCAGTTACAGTCGAAACAAAGGGAATAGTTGGCGCTGACAACTGCACTTTTTTGACATATTCGGCGAAAGGTTCGACGATCGAATCTACCATCGGCGAATGGAAAGCGTGGGAAGTGTGCAAGTGTTTGCAGACAATCTTTTCGCTGGTTAATTGCTGTTCAAAAAGTGCGATCGCCTCCGTCGGCCCGGAAACCACGCACAAATCCGGCGCATTCACCGCCGCCACTGCCAAATCCGCGCTCAAGCGCCCTTCTACTTCGGCAGCAGGCAACCGCACCGACAGCATCGAACCCCCCGGCAAATCTTGCATCAACCGCCCTCTCGCTGCCACCAGCATCAGCGCATCTTCCAGGGAAAACACGCCTGCGATCGTTGCGGCTACAAATTCGCCGATGCTGTGCCCGATCGCACCTTGGGGAATGACGCCCCAACTCTGCCACAGCTTGGAAAGCGCGTATTCTACGGTAAATATCGCAGGCTGAGTCAAGAAAGTTTGGCGCAGCGATTCGGCGGCTGTGGCTTCATCGCTGCCGGGATACAGGACTTTCCGCAAATCTCGGCCGAGGTGCGGCTGCAAAATTTCGGCGCAGCGATCGACTGTGGAGCGGAATAAAGGCTCGGATTCGTACAAATTCAAGCCCATATTGACGTATTGCGACCCTTGTCCCGGAAACATGAAGATAACTGCGGGATTTCTGGCTTCGGTGCAGCGGGTTGCTGTACGCAGCGGTGGCAGGGATTCGAGTACCTGCACGGCATCGGTGCGATCGCTGCAAACGGCGAAGCGGCGGTAATTGAAGGCTTGCCGCCCGGTTTGCAGGGTGTAAGCAGCATCGGCGAGATCGATCTCCGGGTTTTCGGCGAGGTGCGATCGCAAGTTTGCGGTAGCCGCGTCCAAAGCAGATGCAGTTTTTGCCGACAGCAGCAGCAACTGCCGCGGGCGAGAAGGACTTGACGGTTCCAGCGCGGGTGCTTCTTCGAGGACAACGTGAGCGTTGGTGCCGCCGACGCCAAACGAACTGACTCCGGCTCTTCTGGGCGTTTGGCCGGCTTTCCATTCCGAGAGTTCGGCGTTGACGTAGAAAGGGCTGTTGGCAAAGTCGATCGCCGGATTCGGTGTTTGGTAGTGGAGAGTGGCGGGTATTTGTTGGTGTTTGAGGGCTAAAGCTGTTTTGATCAGTCCTGTGACTCCCGCTGCGGCGATCGTGTGGCCGAAGTTGCTTTTGACGGAGCCGATCGCGCAAAATTGTTTGGCTGCGGTTTTTAAGGAAAAAGCCTGAGTCAGCGCTTCTATTTCGATCGGATCGCCGAGGGGAGTTGCCGTGCCGTGGGTTTCGACGTAGGATATGGTTTCGGGATCTACGTCTGCCATCGCGTGAGCCATCGCGATCGCGTCTGCTTGCCCGTCTACGCTGGGTGCGGCAAAGCTGACTTTGGCTGCCCCGTCGTTATTCAAGCCGACGCCGCGAATTACCGCATAGATTGTATCTCTGTCGGCGATCGCTTCTGCCAAACGCTTGAGTACCACAGCCCCGGCAGCGTTGCCGAAAACAGTTCCTTCAGCCTTGGCGTCGAAAGGTTTGCAGTGTCCGTCGCTGGAAAACATCCCCCCTTCTTGATACAAATAACCGCTATTTTGGGGAACTGTAATTGATATCCCGCCGGCGAGGGCTAGATCGCACTGGTAGCTCATCAAAGCATAAAAAGCTTGACAAACTGCAACTAATGATGTAGAGCAAGCGGTATGTACGCTGACGCTCGGCCCCTTGAGATTCAGCTTGTAAGAGGTGCGGGTAGCAATGTAGTCTTTTTCGTTGCCTACCATCACCTGAAACTCGCCCGCGCGGGAAATTACATCCGATCGCCCGGCGATGTTGTTGGGAAAATAAGTATTGTTGCCCGTGCCGGCGTAAACTCCGATCGAGCCGCTGAAGGTATTCGGATCGCAGCCTGCATTTTCTAGGGCGGCCCAAGCTATTTCTAAAAAAACGCGCTGCTGCGGGTCGGTAATTTCGGCTTCGCGGGGATTGACGCCGAAAAATGCTGCGTCAAAGCGATCGGCACCGTCAATAATTCCTCTAGCTTTGACGTAATTGGGATTTTGTCTGAGATTGGGGTCGATGCTGGGATCTAGTTCTGCGTCGCCGAACAACGTTGTAGACTCGACTCCGCCGCACAAATTCTGCCACAATTCACCGACACTGGCAGCGCCGGGAAAGCGGCCCGCCATCCCGATAATCGCAATACCGTCAAGTTCTTGATTTTCCTGGGAATTACTTGTATCAGTCATAAGTTAAACACAACCCATGTAATTAACATAAAATTCGGATTGCCAGAAACAGCGAGCGAGAAACCGGGTTTCTGGCGAACAATATCCGCTTTTGTGCACAGTCTTTGCCAGAAACCCGGTTTCTGACATTGGTGTCAATTGGGGATTGTTGGCGGGGTGGGGGCGGGTTTATTTAACCTGTCTGTAACCTTTAAGGCTCTTGGCGAACCCGCCCCTACAGGATTATTGACATTGGTGCAAGGTGTCGGATGAACTAACATATCGCTGTATAAGGTTTTCTTCCTCCTCCCTTCTGACTGATGACTGATGACTGATGACTCATGACTGATGACTCATGACTAGCGTTTTTTAGTAAATTGCTTCGATCGGTTAAAAGCTGCTTTTTGCCGATCGGCCCTATCTTGAAATTTATTAGTAGATGGACTTGCACTCTTTCCCTGATTTAAATAATTTGCCAATTGGGCGATCGTCGGATGCTGGAACAATTTCACAACTGGCAAATCTGTGGCTAACAGATCCCGCACTTGGACTGCAACTTGCAGCGTCATCAGCGAGTTGCCTCCAATCTCGAAGAAATTGTCGTGAATCCCCACGCGATCGAGCTTCAGCAGCTTAGACCAAACACCCGCCAGCAAACGCTCCAACTCGCTTTGCGGTGCCGCGTAACTCTGGGACAGTTCTTGTCGCTGCGAGTCAGGTGCCGGCAGGGCGCGGCGGTCAATTTTCCCGCTGGGCGTCTTCGGCATCGCCTCAACAGTCATAAAAATCGCAGGCACCATGTAATCTGGGAGTTGCCCTTGCAGGTAAGGGCGGAGGTCGGCTATTGCCAATTGCTCCTCTGGATTGGCAACTATGTATGCAACCAGTCGTTTGTCCCCCGGTTCGTCTTCCCGCGCCAGCACCACAGCTTGTTTGACGGTTCGATGTTTTGCCAGTGCGGTTTCGATTTCTCCCAACTCTATGCGGAAGCCGCGAATTTTGACTTGGCCGTCAATCCGCCCGATGTACTCGATGTTACCGTCGGGCAGGTAGCGAGCTAAATCTCCTGTTTTGTAAAGGCGATCTTCTTCATCCTCGATCGTGAGTGTTTTATTTTGTCGAAAAGGATTGGGAATAAATTTTTCAGCAGTCAAGTCCGGGCGGTTGAGGTAGCCGCGCGCTAAACAGATGCCCCCGATGTAGAGTTCACCCGCTACTCCTAAAGGTATAGGCTCACCATCTCTTTGTAACAAATATATCTCCGTGTTGGCAATAGGGCGGCCGATGGGAGGCAGTGCGGGCCAATCTCCGGGCGGGCCTGCGAGGGTATAAGCTGTTACAACGTGGCTCTCGGAGGGGCCGTATTGATTGTGCAGGGTACAGTTTTCTAGCTGCTGAAAGAAATTGGCTATGTAACGGTTGACTTGCAACTGTTCGCCGGCGGTGACTACTTCGCGCAGCGATTTGGGTACTAGCTGATAGGTATCGGCTGCTTCGGCTAAGTGTTGCAGGGCGATAAAAGGGAGAAATAGTCTTTGAATCTTTTGTTTGTCGATTAGCTGCAACAAACTCTGGGCATCTCGCCGGATTTCTTCTGTGATGAAAACGAGGGTGCCGCCGGCACACCAAGTACAGAACATTTCTTGAAACGAGACATCGAAGCTGAGAGATGCAAATTGCAGGGTTTTGGCTGCGCCCTCAAGGCTGGAGTTTTGCAGTTGCCACGCAATTAGGTTGACTAGGGCGCGGTGCGGGAGGGGAACTCCTTTGGGTTTACCGGTGGAACCTGATGTATATATTGTATAAGTTAAATTTTGGGGAGAGACGCTGCTGGCTGGGTTTTCCGTGCTGTGACTGCCGATCGTTTCCCAGTCTGCGTCCAAGCACACGGCGCGGGCTTGATGTGCGGGCAGCCCAGACACTAAGTGAGATTGAGTGAGGATAACGGGAGCTTGGGTGTCGGCTAACATGAAGGTCAGCCGTTCTTGGGGGTAGGCCGGATCGAGGGGAACGTAAGCTGCACCTGCTTTGAGAACGCCTAAAACGGCGATCGCAATTTCTAAGGAACGTTCCATGCAAATAGCGACTAAAACATCGGGTCCGACGCCTAATTGCTGCAAGTAATGAGCGAGTTGATTGGCTTTGGAATTGAGTTCTCGGTAGGTGAATTGCTTTTGGGAATTGTGGGAAAAAACGGCGGCAATGGCATCGGGCGATCGCTCGACTTGTGCTTCAAATAATTGGTGAACGCATTTGTCTTGCGGATAATTTGCTTGAGTTTGATTCCACTCCTGCAACTGAGCAAGTTCGGCTGCTGTCAGCATTGACAATTTGCTGATTTTCTGCTGGGGATTCGCGGCTATGCTTTCGAGTAAAGTTTGCAGGTGTCCCAACATTCGGGTAATGGCGATCGGATCGAACCGCTGGCGATCGCCCGCAATTTTCAGCAGCAGTTCGGTTCCCCCGTATGCGTAAACTGTTAGGGGAAAACTTGTCTGTTCTAAAAGCTGAAATTCTCGGTTTTGCCAGTTCCCGCCCAGAGCTTGCAAGGCAGAGTTAATGTGATATTTTTCAACTACTAGCAGGCTGTCAAATAAAGCTGTGCCGCGGGGAATCTCGCTCCATTCTTGAGTTTTTGCCAGCGGCACGTTCCCGTATTCTTGAAAAGCCGCCCACTGAGTTTGCAGTTGTTTGAGCCAGTCGATTGCTGGTAAATCGGGAGTTAAAATTACCCGGAATGGCAAAGTATTTATGAATAATCCTACCGCTGATTCTGCGTTTTCTAGATTCTGCGATCGGCTGTTGCAAATAGTTCCAAATACTACATCTTCAGAACCGGAACAGCGGCTCAAAAGTAAAGCCCACGCTCCTTGCAGCAGGGTATTTATGGTTAGTTGCTGTTCTTGAATTAGGGAGTTTAAGGCTGCCGTTACGCTGCTAGAAAGCCGGATTTCTGGTGCTGCTGATAAATTTTCTGTTGGTGTCAGGAACAGGCAAGATGCCTGTTCCACAACTGATGAATTTTGTTGTGGGGTGGGCATCTTGCCCGCCCTTAAAACATCTGAATTTTCTGGTGGGGCGGGCATCTTGCCCGCCCTAGAAAAATCCCCAACCAAGGGAGTAGCAGCGCTGAAACCGCTTAAGTATTGTTTCCAGAATGTTTCTGCTTTCGAGATGTCTGGCTGCTGCCTCCACTCGATGCAATCTCGATCGCAGCGGGGCGGTTGTAATTCTAATGGTCGATCGGCAATTAAAGATTCGTACAAGGTAAAAACTTCTTGCAAAACAACGATCGCCGAGGTACTGTCGAGCAAAATGTGGTGATAAGTCCAGATTAGTTTGTACTCGGTTTCCGCGAATCGGAACAAAGCCAAACACATCAGCGGCGGTTGAGTGAGATCGAAGCCTTGCAGGCGATCGGCTTGCAAATAGGTTTCGAGTTGGTTGGTGCGATCGCCCTCCGACAAATTGCGCCAGTCTTGTTCGACAATTGGCAGTTCCACTTGTTGGTGTAATGTTTGCAGGGGAACTTCTTTACCTAACCAACAAAAACTCGTTCTCAAGATGGGATGCCGCTGCACTATTTGCTGCCAAGCTTTGAGGACAACTGAAACATTCAAATTTTCGCGGATGCTACAGATCGCTTGTTCGATATCTATCCCTGATTGTTGACCCGAAAGGCTGTCGAACAACATCCCTTGCTGTATCGGTGAAAGTTGATAGGAAGATTCACTATCAGTGGTTGCGGATTGCGGGCGATCGTCTGCTGGCAATGACATATTTATATGTAAGTATTGATGGAAAAGACTTTTGAGCAACTGTAGCCGGATTTTTAAGACTTTTTTAAGTAACTATTCATGACGAAGCACGATAAAATCATCGATCGCGTGCATCTGAAACTTTTGTTTTTGGCTGTAATATTTGATCTTCTCAGCCGATGCTAACTCAAACTCTACCGCGCTGTAAAGTATTTATGATACATTTTACGGGTAGCGCCGCCTCATAGCATTTCCCGTTCAGCAACCGTGTAATTCCACAGCCTGTAAATATGAAAATTTCTTAATATTTTGTTGGCGATCGACTTTCTTCTCTCTCTTGATAACTAAAGCTTTCAACATCTGCTATAATAGGCGGACATCCGCACTCAGCAGCAGTCAGGAACCTCAGCCTAAAGGCATGAGGCTTGAAGGAGAAGTCTAACAAGCCATTCTGACCAGCCTAAGTCTTAACTGACTACGTTTTTTGAGTCACGATACCCTGGGATGCGTAGCTAGTTCCTTGCTCTATCGTTGAGAGTTAAACAGTTCTAAGGTCACTCTTTACAGTGCTTTCAGCCTAACAAGCTCACTAAACATTGACCGACAAGCTAACTTTACTCCGAAAAGAGATTGAGGCAACCATACCTCACTGGAGGGGCAACCATACCCCTCCACCCCGCGAGGGGATTCAATTCAATGTAAAGCCGTCCTAAAAGGACGGGGTTTCATAACCCATAGTTCTGATGATTTGCATCCTGTTTGCTGCCAATCGCCGCGCTAGATTGGATACAACAAACCTCAACCTTTAAAGAAAGCTATGGGATATGTGATTGGTGCGATCGTCCTCGGAATGTTAATTTTGGCGGGTATCGATATCGTGCATACCATCCGCAACTGGGAACTGAATCGCTCCGAAATCAGCAAAAAAATTCAAGCTGAAATGGTCAAAGAGACATATTGCTGTCAATTTTGGGATTCTGAATAAGCACATAAAGTGTAAAAAATCCTTCTGACGCACCGTTTATTGGCTGGTGCGTCAGCTTGGAGATTGTTAGTTTGTGGCGAAAATAATGCGAATTGACGCACCCTACTTATTCAAGTATTTAATGAATGGAAAATGCCATTTAAAATTTTCCATTCATTTATGATTTTTAGCCCTTAGCCTGAACCCAAACTGTCACCCCTTCAACCCTCAAACCTTTGCCGCGAGTGCCGCAATATTGACCGTTAGCAGTAACAGGAGTATCGCCGACATTCTGGATGTGAGCTGTATAAAATACGTCGTATTTATCAGCTTCCGGCCCAGTCAACCGCACGGCAAATCCCTCAATGCGCTTGGCTTTGCCCCGGAAGCCAGCTAACTCCCCTGACTCGATCCAAGCAGTGTCGCCAACTCCTTCAACATGAGCCATGTACTGCAAATTTAAACCGGGAACGGGAGGCTCTATTTTAATTTGAAATCCTTCGACGCGGCGGCCTTGAGCGCGCGTGCCGGCATATTCTCGATCGCTAAAAGTTCGATCGCCAATTCCTTGAATGTGCGCCAACACTTTTAAACCCACAGATGCCGCAGGTTGGGAATTCGCAGACGGCGCGATCCAAACTTTGATGCCCTCTATTCTCAAAGCTTTGCCGCGAGTGCCGCAATATTCGCCGTTGGAGGACACGTCGGTGTCGCCGATATTCTGAATGTGAGCGGTATAAAATACGTCGTACTTATCAGCTTGCGGCCCGCAGGGCCGCACCGCAAACCCTTCAATTCGTTTCGCTTGACCCCGAAAACCTGCCAATTCTCCTTCGCTAAGCCAAGGAGTATCGCCAACACCTTCGACGTGAGCCATGTACTCGACATTGAAGCCGGGAATTGGCGGATCGATATTAATCGCAAATCCTTCGACGCGACGCCCTTGAGCTTTAGTACCCGCGTATTCTTGAGAACCGAAAGTTCGATCGCCAATTCCCTGAATGTGCGCCAAGACTTTGATTCCCAAAGTGCCCTCTACTGGCACTTGTTCAGTGCTCCGAGGTGCCCCAAAAACAATGTTCCCCGATCCCGTTGTTTGGAGGGACTTAGGTACTTCCACGCTGGGAACGATAATCACCTCGTGCATGGGGGCGGAAGGTGCGGGGGATTCCAAAATCTGGATCTGCGGCGCAACTGCAACTTGTTTCGGCGCAACATTTCCCGACGGGATGACAATCACTTCCGGCAAGGGTTCGGCGCCCATTTTTGGTTGGGGCGCGGCTTTAAGTGCGGGTTCGACTTTAGCAGGTGCTGCTTTTACCATCTGGGCAATGGTTAATTTGCTTCTGGAAATGGCTACGGCGATTTGTTTGCCAAAAGCGGCGCTGACTGTTTCTTCCAGGATGACCCACTGTTCGTCATCTAATTTGTCTTGCTGTTCCACCAGGGCGAGCACTGCTGAAACTGGGTGTTTGCCGCTGACTAAGGATTCTGCGTCGGAATGCAGTTGAGTCGGGGTTGATTCGGAAATCGCGCGGTGCAGTTCGCGGGCTTTGGCATGAACTGATTGTAAGGGCGCGAAGTCGCTTTGTTCGCGGTGGGCGATCGCCAATACTCGATCGAGAACTTTTAAAGCTGCGTCGCGAATTTCTGCTTTACCTTCGGAAGCTGCGACAGTTTGGACTAAGTTTTGAATGTCTTTGAGGGAAGCAATTTCCCCCGGCGCGATCGCGGATTTGTTGAGTTCGAGAGCTTGTTTTTGGACTGTGGCAAAGTTGCGGCTGTAGGTGGCTACTTCTTGCAGCAAGCTGTCGGAGGGAGGAAGGCCGGAGTCTTGCAGTTGTTTGGCTGCTTGCCAGAGGCGATCGGCTAAATTACCATAAGTTTCCGATAGTCGGGCTATTTGTTGTAGCAAATCGTTATGTGCTGCTTCCATAGGTCTTGCCGTAAATATTTAACTTGCTGATTATAGACGGTGAGCGTCTTCTGAAGGTAGAAGGCGGTAGCGATCGGTCATTAGCCATCCGTCATTAGTCCGATGTTGAAGGAAGATTTTCCCACTCTGTCGCGATCGGGCGATCGGGCTCCCCACTCCCCCACTCTCGGACTTACCACTCATTCTCTCCCATCCCCCGCGTGATCGCCGTCACACCCCTGCAAATACTTAGTCACACACAAAGAGCCCGGCTGTCACGACCTGTCCCTAAAAATGTCACACAAATCGAGCCATAGCCGTCACTGCGGAGTCAGTTTAAACGGTTGATACTGAGGCTATTCAAGCAATAAAACCCAGAAGTGTTATGGTACTGATTCGGGACCTCGCCCAACTTGCTCTGACCCAAGGTTATCTAACTATTGAAGCCGAAAATCAACTGCGGCGGATGTTAACTACCACTCAGTATGACTTAGAAGACTTCAATGCTTTTATGACTTTGCAACTAGCAGCTATGTCTGGAGGAGTGAAACAAGAGTCTCGCGAGTTCAAAGAATTGGAAATCTTTGGCGAGACTGCCTCGGGAACTTCCCATTAGTAATTAGTTGGCTTTTAACACATTCCAATTTAGTAAGGAACCTTTCGATCGTGCTGATTCGTGAAGTTGTACAACAAGCTATTGTCGCTGGATATCTGACTGTGGAAGCCGAAAATCAAATGCAGCAGATTTTTGCCTCTGCAAATTGCGATCTGGAAGATTTGAATGCTTTTATGAGCTTGCAGTTAGCTGCAATGGCTGGTCGCGTCAGACAAGAGTCTTTGGAATCGCTGAATTTGCCAAAAGTTTACGAACACAATTAATGAGCTTTCTTTAGTCTTCGGGCTGGAGAGATATTAAGTTATATGCCATAAAACAGACTAAAAGAATAATTTGATTTTTCATAATTGTATGTACTAATTAGTGATAAAATTATTAGACCTCTTGCAAAAATCCTTTTAATCAAATTCTGGAACGGGCAAGATGCCCATTCCACAAGAAAAAAAATTTTGTGGGATGGGCATCTTGCCCGTCCTAGTTATTTTTGCAAGAGGTCTATTGATATTTTAGTTTCAGCGGTAGCGAGCATCAAGCATGAAATAATTTACAGGCTGCAAGCGTCTCGCTCGCACTCCTAAAAAACGCTTTTTACTTTCCGAAAGAGAAGCTCCAGAGAGGTATTAATTGACATCAACTCAGATTTAAAAACTTTAGTTATACTACAATACGGTTGGGTTAAGGAAAATTGTAGCGAAAATGTTGGGCGGAGTGAAACGGAGGGTTCGTTCCTAGTCCCAACCTACGTACGATCGGTTTTCTTAGCACTAACTGAACCGTATTGCTTTATAAACGTGGAATCTGCTGTATAATAAGAAAGTCAATGGACTAAGACTTTTTTGAATTGGTATTATCACCTTGAGGCGGGATGAAAATGCTCACCCTACCCATCAAGTTGAAGGACTGAGACTATTTCCGACTCCGACGCTCTAATTCTTTAATTACTCTCAGAACAAACAGCGACATTAAAGCGCCAATTAATGCAAGTTGCCACAACCCGCATCCTGCCGCAGTTCCTAAAGCTGCTGACACCCAAATAGCAGCAGCAGAGGTAAGCCCGTGAACTTCAGCTTTGCCTATTTCCTCCTGACTTCCCCGCAGGATTTCTCCGCCTCCCAAAAACCCAACCCCGGTGGCAATGCCTTGAATTACGCGCTCTACAGCATCTCGTTCGTTTCCATTTTTACCGATCGCCAGCGGTATTAAAATAAACAGTGCAGAACCCATACTTACTAGCATATGAGTTCTCAAACCCGCTGGTTTGTGCCGCAGTTGGCGTTCCCATCCAATAATTCCCCCAACAAACATGGCTAGGCACAACCGCAACAGTATGCCTAGCCAATTATCGGGAGACCACAAGTTAGCGATCGACAATGTTTTACTGCAAATAATTAATCGGAAGATTCCAATATTACCGCAGCACGATGTCCGATCGCAGTCTCACTGCCAAATCTTGTTGCGGGCGAATCACGATCACGTCAACGCTGCGCCGCCCCAACAATACTCCAGCTAAAGCGCCGACGCCAGCGCCTCCCAATACTTCTTCAGTGGCTATAGCCTTGTCGCCGGTAACGCCTGCGAGGGCTGCTGCTGCTGCTGCACCCAATGCTGCACCTTGCGCGATCGAACCCGTGCCAGCACCTTTTTGAACTCTTTCGGTTCTAGTAATAATTCCAGAATTTCCGTCAATCCGATAGCGTTGGCGGCGGCTGACAACTAACTCGCTGGCAACAAATTGAGTACCTTTTTGATTGCCCCTTCTGACAGGTCGCAATTCTCCGACAATCTGGCTGCCTGCGGGGATTAATACTCTGCCTTGAGCTGTGCGGATGTCTCGCGCTACTGTTAAAGTTAAAGGTGAAGTTTCATCGGGGGTGACAACTATTTTGTTTTTTTCATAACTAACTGGAATGACACTGCCCGAGGGAATTCGGACGCTATCAAATTGTGAAATTCTTTGTTGAGCTTCTGCGGGAGTAGCTACCACCAGCGGCGCGCTGGTTGCAACTGTAATTCCCAGTGCGAGGATTGCTGCTGTTGCTGAACGCCCTTTTTGAGAAGTAATCATATAAATTGTCTCCTTGGTTCGGTTTTTCTTTACTTAGGAACTGACTGCTACTAAACTTGTTTTTGGTTTCGCATTCATTTGATGTTTTAATTATGGCAGGCTGGAATACTGCAAGTTAGGAAGATAAGGTAGATAATCAAGAATTTTAAAATTTGGCACAATCTAGAAAATCGTTAAGACTAAGGCGATCGGGAAGATAAGGAAGATAGTCAACAGCCATCAGCCAAAAATTAACTGTTGAGAGCGTTTAAGGCTAACAATCCTGCACCGAAAGCTGGTTCGTATCGGGGCGAAATTACCTGGGCTAACGGTGCGATCGCACTTACGGCCACCTCAAACCGACCCCGGCAATTTGCCTCGCCACCCCACACACCTCCGATCGTCACAATTTCAAAGTCTTCTGTTTGGTTAAATAACCCTGAAATAGCTGTTTTCGTGGCCCATATCAATTCTGCCACAGCACTATTAATAATGTCATCAGCAACGCGATCGCCCTCTGCGGCAGCGCGATCGACAATCAGCGATAAACCTGCAATTTCCTTCACACCCCAACCCCGCCGATAAACAACTTCTACCAATTCCTCAAGGTTTTTTAGACCTAAATATACTTGAAATTTTTCTGCAAGTATGGTAGGGGTTCCGCGTCCGTCGTAGAATTTCAAAGCAGCTTGCAAGCCCCGAATTGCGATGTCATATCCGCTACCTTCATCGCCTAAAATATATCCCCAACCGCCGACTCGTTTTGTTTTTCCTTGACGGTTTTGCCCGAAAACAATTGAACCGGTTCCTGAAATCACCGCAATCCCTGAAGAATGGCCCGTGCCGCCAACAAGGGCGATCGCGCAGTCGCTGCAAACTACGATATTTTTAGGCTGCCATAATTGGCTAATTGGTAAATTATGAGTTAACTGCAAATTCTGGACGAAAAACTGCACAATTTCAATATCTTTGGGACGCCCGACGCCTGCTAATCCCAGACAAATTGCTTCTATGTTCAGATGGCGATCGACTTTGATGTTAGCGGATAAAATTGCTCGTTCGATCGCCAATTGAATCGATTGTTTAGCCTTCTCAATTCCCAGGGTTTGATAATTTGATGGGCCTGCTTCGCCGCGTCCCAAAACAATCTTGTTTTCGTCCATTAACAGACAAATAGTCTTAGTTCCGCCGCCGTCTATACCGAATACATAACTCATGCCAAAATTCTTAATTTATCTTAGTTAACTAAAATTGAGTGACCTTCATCAGCCAAAAACAAGCCCCTGGATTCATCCGTGAGGTCGCTTTCTTCAATTGTCCAATTCTTCAATCCAAAATCTAAAATCTAAAATCTAAAATCCATTGACGGTTGCGACAGAATGCGGCTATGCTCAGTGCTATGGGTTGCTTTGTTCAGATGAAGCAACCGGCCTCGCCCAAAAATCTAGTAACGCCCCCCAAAGCTGTTGACGCAGCAATGGGAGGCTGACCCCCAAACTGATTACGGCAGTCTGGAGGCTAACGGAAGATTGTAACATCGTCTGTAGCCACCCTGCTTTGCATTGAAGTGCGGGGTGGCTGGATTTTTGGGTTTTCCTAGAAAACCCAAAAACAAGGACAGAATATCATGGCACAAGAGTTTGCACCAGACTCTAACGAATCCGTTAGCGCAGCCCTCGAAGAGGAGCGCCCAAATGACGACTCAGCAGCAGTATCCGAACAGGATGTGGTGCTGTTAACGGTTGTCGCCTCGCCCAAGGGTGTCAGGGAAACCATACTTACTTTGTACCGACTGGGATTTGCCGAGGTGGGGGATTGGAGTCCCGTACAGCGTGCAGCAAATCCGAAGCAAGTAATGAGCGTGCTGATCCGCCGCAGGCGATCCTCTTCGAGGGCTGCGCTAACGACTGACGGTACGTCGCCGAGAACATCGGGACGGTAAGCTGCAAAGACAGTCCTAGACGCGCGGGTGGTGAGAAACCGGGTTTTTGGCGAGAATCCTTCGTTGCGGTCTGCAAAAACGGCCAAAAACCCGGTTTCTGAAGGTTGCGATCGCATTTCTGGGCATTCAAAATTGATTGTTTATGGATTGTTGGGGTCAATTCCGGCGGCTCGAAGTCGATCGAGCAATCGCTCTTTTTCCAGCCGTTCCCGTTCAAGCTGAGACTCAACTAAAGCAAGCTGAGACTCAGCTTGCTCTAACTGAGTCTCAGCTTGTTCTAACTGAAACTCAGCTTGTTCTGCCCGCTGTTTTTCTATTTCAGCTCGCTCCGAACCAATTAGCAGCAAATTTCCCTCTGAATCCCACCACCGCAACCAAATTTGTGTTTGATTTTGATAACTTCCTTCCCACAATCCTAACTCGATCCCTAAAGGAGGAATAGGATAATGCCCGCGCTCGTTGGGAGTCGTTTTTTGATAGTCACCATTGGCAAATTGGTAAACCTCTAACTTGTTAGTTTTGATCTCAAAAATGCCGTAAAAATGTATGCGCATGATGCGCTCGTAAACCCAGAATTTGCCAGGTTTTTGCACTTCTCCATCGTTATTGTACAGAGGAGTTCGGTCTCTTTCGTCAGAGCCGTCGCCGGAGGCAAATTCGAGGACAATTAACGGAGCTAAATGCTCTCGCCACAGCACATAAGAACGGCGATATTGACCGTCAATTTTCGGCGGTACGTCGGGAACGTAGAACCAGTCAGGGGCTTCTGCGCCTTTTTCTGCGGGTTCGGTTTCTCGCCAGTAGATGCCGCAGTCTTGACCGATCGCATACAATCCATCGGGATGCCGCTGCTCCAAAATTGGCCCGATCGAATCTGTTAAAATTATGCTCTGAGGATGTTCTTGAAAGTTTTTCACAAAGGTTCCATCTTCCTCTGGTAATTGCGTGTGATCGGGAAAGGGTTTTGGTAAATCTTCGATGATTTTAGAAGTCATGGGATTTTAGATTTTAGATTTTAGATTTTGGATTGAAGAATTGAAGAATTGAAGGATTGAATCCACATATGAATCCGGGGGCTTGTGACAAACTTGGTTTATTTCGGTCATTTTTATTTTAA
Organism: Microcoleus sp. A003_D6; assembly: GCF_036702825.1. NCBI lineage: Bacteria > Bacillati > Cyanobacteriota > Cyanophyceae > Oscillatoriales > Microcoleaceae > Microcoleus > Microcoleus sp. A003_D6. The sequence goes on from NZ_JAUBWA010000068.1 coordinate 28,239, forward strand.
CCGCTTCGGAATGCAGATGTGTCTATTGTATGCTTTGTGCGATTAACTTAAATGGACAGGGCAATGCTAATCACAATTAAACCTAACAAAGCTAACCAAACTAGATGGCGCTGACACCAATTTTTGATTGATTGCGGCCAGCCACCGCTGATGTAACGGCTCTTCTGCGGCACAAGCGGCTCGGCTTTGTCGTGATAAAGGGTGCATTCTTTGGCAAAAGGACGCTGCGGGTAGTTGCAGGTGTCGTCTTCGTGGTAAATACAGGTAGTACACAGAAATTCTGCGGGTGGCGATCGATACAGGGGGATGCCCGGATGACCGAAAGCCTTGAGAGAGGTTCGGCAGTGCGGGCAGGCGATCGCTCGGGCGTCTACAGGTTGGTGACAGCGGGGGCAATCAGGCATTGACTTTGCTGGTGATGGGGTAATGTTGTCGGTGGGCTCATTAGCGGGTTTTCCGAACGCTGATTGGCGCGATCGAACTCGCCATCAGGTGGCTGGATGCTCCAAAATAGAAAGGTAGGTCAGCGCTGATGTAACTTTAAGTTTACAGATGGTTTCGCAGCGACAGCAGCCGACCTGAGCCGATCGGGTATTACGGGCAAACAACCGGAAAAATCTATGGATAACAATAGCAACTTACTCAAACAACTGGTAATGCTGGGCATTGGTACTACCTCTCTGGTAGCCGAGAAATTGCAGGAAGCTAGCGAGCAATGGGTCAAAGATGGCAAAATCAATCCTGAGCAAGCCAAAACCTTTGTCGATGACATGACGGAACACCTTAAGTCCGAGCAGGGGAATTGGGATACGCAGTTGCAGCGGCAATTGCGAAATATCCTCCAAGATATGGGTGTGCCCCGCCAGTCGGAAATGGATGAGTTGCGCGGAAGGCTCGATCGTCTCGAACGTCAGATGCGGGATCTAGAAAATCGTAACTGGCGCTGAGTGCGATCCAATAGCTGCAAGCTTCGCTAACGCCCGCGATCGGTTCGCTGCTATCTTGTGATAAAATTGTCACCCGAAGGCAGAAGGCTAACCAAGGCATTTATGTAGAAGACAGAAGGTAGAATTACCAAAATTTTGACTTCATAATTTTGCCTTGAAAATTAACCGTAACCTGCCATTTTTGGACCCAAAAGTTCAGATAAAATTTGGTAGTTCTTGTTGTAATAGATGTCTTAGATATCTGAGATATCGGGGTTAAAAGTATCAGGAGGATTAATTTTGCGAGGAGTTCTAGTCAGCTTGGGGGTAATGCTGGTTTGCTTTGTGTTTTTGATAGTCGCTCAAATGAGCGGTCCTCGATCTCAAGCAGTTGCCGCCGAATTGAATAATTTTTTACCCGAGACTGCGATTGAGATGCGATCGGCGCAGTCTTTAAATGAAGATAGGTTGCTAGTAGCTGATGCTACTTTACCGGAGGTACCAGCTACTATCGCTGGCAATAACATGACTGATAATACTGAGAAAACTGTCACCACAGATTCAGGCCTGAAATATGTTGAATTGAAAGAGGGTAATGGGGCGACTCCAAAAACCGGGCAGATGGTTGTGGTACACTACACTGGAACTTTGGAGGATGGCACGAAGTTTGACAGTTCGCGCGATCGCAATTCTCCTTTTGAGTTCAAAATTGGCGTTGGCCAAGTAATTAAGGGTTGGGATGAAGGTGTCGGTACGATGAAAGTTGGAGACCGTCGCAAGTTGATTATTCCCCCTGAACTCGGTTACGGTGCTCGCGGTGCGGGCGGGGTGATTCCTCCTAATGCTACGCTGATTTTTGATGTGGAATTGTTGAAAATCACTGGCTAGGTCGCTCAACGTAACTAACCGTAAAATTTTTAGGCTGTTTAGAAACCCGGTTTTTTTTAAGACACCGGGTTTTTGTGTATGTTCGGGTTGATTTACGATCGCTTCGGAGATGCTAGATTGCGGAAAGAGGTAAATTGGGCGTCAAATAATAGTTTGATGATGCCGGTGGGGCCGTTTCTGTGTTTGGTAATAATTACTTCGGCAATTCCGCGATCGGGGGAATCAGGGTTATAGTATTCATCGCGGTAGAGCATAATGACTAAATCCGCGTCTTGCTCGATGCTATTATGAACTACGATGTCATTAGCGACAAAATTATGCAGTGCAGGCACTGTTAAATCGTAAACTTCAGCTTCGCCATCAACTTCTATTGAGGCGATTTCATCCCAGTAAATATCGCTCTTAGATAACAAAGTAAGTTCATCAGATTTTACAATTGTAGCTAATCTGAATGCTCGTTCCCGACCGAGATTGTGTTTGTAAAGGGTTGTACCGCAATATAAGTTTCCAAGCTGTGCTTGCATCTGGCGTGTAGTTAAACCACATTGCTGCATGGCAGGAACAGCATACATTTTCCACACATCACGCGGTATGACATCTCTATTAGTATTGCTAGAACGAACTTCAATGTATTCTGCAATTTCTGTCACAGCTTGCTGTTTGTAGTTACCTACTGCACCCATCAAGTGAATAAACTTATCTAAATCAGGTCTTCCTGTTACCCAAACTTGATGTTGATCTCGCCCTTTCCCTGGCTGTGGACTTAAAAATAAGCGGGCATTGATACCAAGTCTGAGTAAGAGTGACTGAACATCTCTTGCCAACTTTTCACTACTCGAAGCATAGTAAACACTAGGGTAATGACATTTACCCCTACCTGTTTTTATGCAACCATCTGTACACCAGAGATGGCGTAAAAATAAAGCTATTGCTTCTTGAGGCTGCTCAAATATTAGATTGGGGACAAACTTCTGGTGAGAACGCAGACCAAAAACACCTAAAGCATCTAGCCATTCAGTTACAGGATTCCTCACATTATGTGTGAGATGATAGGCGGCAGGAAGATAAACTTGATACCAATCACGTTCTTTACAAATACGAGGTATGATTCGCTCTCCAAAGACTTCTATTGCAAGATTTGCAACAGTATTGGCTAAATCTTCCTCTCTAGTAGTGTATTGAATAACGTGTCGAGGTAGAGTACATCCGTCTCCAATCATGTGTCCTAGCAAGGCTATTTCGGCATTGTCCATCGATTGGATGAAGGAACTCGATACGTATCTAGGTAGGGCAATACGATCGCCTATTTTCAACTCGTCCAATCGCCGCCAGCCGTGAATGGTTAAAAACTTATGATTAGCCGTTGCTCTAATTGCCCGTCCCAAACGAGTTTGCAGTCGCAGTACAGGCTTCACACCTGTAGCAAAGGCATTGCTAACAACGGCTTTTTCTAACTGCATGGTGGCTTCATTTAGCGCCCAAACTCTAAAGTCAAATTTCCCTACTAATTCACGAATTGGTACGCGCACACCAGTATCTGCTAGCATTACCAAACTATCACCTGTTAAGCAGCCGCTTTCTCTCAAATCTGACATCATCGGCCGCTTGTTTGTCCTCGCTTCCACACCCCGACTCAACTGAGATAAGGCAATAATCGGCACGTTGAGTTCGCGGGCTAAACCTTTAAGACTTCTGGTAATTCGAGATAGTTCTTGCACGCGGTTGTCGCTGGTACCTTCCATTAATTGCAGGTAATCTAGCAAGACTAATCCTAGGGTTCCGCCTTGTTCAGCTTGGAGGCGGCGGACTTTCGATCGTATTTCTGTGACGGTAATATTGGGAGTATCGTCAATAAATAGCGGCAGTTCTGATAAATTGCCAATGGCTGTACTGATTGGTTCCCATTCGTTTTGACTGATTCTACCCGATCGCAACCGGTTACTTTCTATTTTCGCTTCACTAGACAAGATGCGCTGCACTAGCTGTTCTTTCGACATTTCTAGGCTAAACATGGCAACGGGCAATTTCTGCTGTCCGGCGGCGATGTGGTGGGCGATGTTGGTACAAAAGGCCGTTTTGCCCATCGCCGGCCTAGCCGCAACGATGATTAAATCCGATCGCTGAAAGCCTCCTGTCATAGCATCTAAGTCGTAAAAACCGCACGGAATACCGGGAAGTGTTAGGCCTTCATTGCGATTTTCTAGGTCTTGAAATGTTTGGTTTAGCGTTTCGCCGATCGACACTAAATCCTGTTGCGGACGTTCTTGAGTTATGCTAAAAATTTCTTGTTCGGCGCGGTCTAAGACTGTTTCTAGCGGTGCTGATGTCTCGTAACCTAATTGTACTATGTTGTTGCCAGCTTCGATTAATTTGCGGCGCTGATATTTGTCTTCAACTAAGGCTGCATATTGGTCGATGTTGACTGCTGAAACTGTGCGATCGACTAATTGTGCTAATTTGGTTAATCCTCCGACTTGCTCTAACTGGTTGCGGTCGGTTAGCCAAGTTGTTACCGTCATTAAATCGGTAGGTTGACCCTGTAAAAATAGGCCTAATGCCGATCGATAAATGACTTGATGAGCGGTGATGGCAAAAAACTCCGGTCGCAGAATTTCGGCAATTCGGGAAATAGCTTCGGGGTCAATTAAAATCCCGCCCAAAATTGCTTCTTCTGCCTCTATATTTGTCGGCATCAAATCGCTCATTAGTCAATAGTTCTCACTCAATACTCATTAGTTATTAGTTATTAGTCATTGGTCATTGGTTATTAGTCATTGGTCATTGGTCATTGGTCATTGGTTATTAGTCATTGGTCATTGGTCATTGGTCATTAGTTTAGGACTTACGCACCAACTCTATCTGTAGGGTGCTTATGAGCGCACTTTATTCCTACCTATAGCGCATTAAACCATTTTTTGCGTAAATCCTATAGTTATTAGTTGCAAGTGATTAGTCCTCAGTTTTAAATCGGCAAATTAGCAGTCCTCAGTTCTTAGTTAGCGTTACTCACTTCTTAGTTAGCGGTACTCAGTTCTTAGCTAATGACTGATGACTGATGACTGATGACTGATGACTGATGACTAATGACTGATGACTAATGACTAACAACTAATGACTAATGACTAATGACTAACAACTAATGACCAAGGACTAACAACTAACAACTGATGACTGATGACTGTTAATTACATCGGAATAACTTGAATATCAACTTCGGCGATAACTTCTGCATGAAGTTTGATTTCAGCTTTGTATGTACCAGTTTGGCGAATTTCGGGTAGGGTGATGCCGCGCCGATCGACTTCTTGACTGGTAGAGTTGAAAATCAGTTCTGCTACTTCTTGGTTGGTGACAGTACCAAAAATCGCGTCTGCTTCGCCAACCTGCTTGGAAATGATGAAAGGCCCAGCCGATTCGAGGGCGGTTTTGCGGACTTCAGCTTGCTGCTTGAGTTCTAGCTGGCGGAGTCTTTCTTCTTCGCGACGGCGCTCTGCTTGCTTCAGAATGCCCGGAGTGGCGCGAAATCCCAGGCCTTGGGGTACTAGGTAGTTGCGGGCGTAACCGGGGGCTACTTCTACTACGTCGCCAACTTTGCCGAGTTTGCTGACATCTTTATTTAAAACTAATTGAACGCGCTTGGCCATGATCGTTGGTTGTGGGGTTTTAACTGCAACTTTCTATAATAGCGAAGTTTGAGGGGCGATCGCAAGGAAGTTCGGCAACGAGCAATGTACGGGATGTAACGGATGGGCATTAGGGATGGGCATTGCCGTGTCTAAAGCTGCACTTCCTATACGCTGTCAAAGACCGATCGCACTACAGTAGCAACTAACTCAGTCGGATCGATCGGCTTGGCTAAGTGTTTGTCAAATCCTGCTTGCAAAACTTGGCGCTCGTTCGCTTCTCCAGCATAGGCCGTTAAGGCGATCACCAACAACTGCCGATACTCAGGCGCAAGCTGAGTGCGGATGCAATGGATCAGCATATACCCGTCCATCTGGGGCATTCCGATGTCGCTGACGAGCAGATCCGGTGCAGTTTGTTCGATCGACTGTAGCGCCTCAGCACCAGATGACAGGGAAATCACCTCTGCACCCGCTTCCTCTAGCACGAAAGCGACAAAATCTCGCGAGTCAGGCTCATCATCTACGACCAAAATTCTCAATCCTGCTAGCGGGAAGGATGAGATATCGGGACTCACAGCCGAATTGACGGCTGCCGAATCGTGCCTTCTAGAATCATCATTTAATAGCGGTAATCTCACCGTAAACGTCGCTCCTTTACCAACTCCTGCGCTTTCTGCAAACACCGTTCCGCCCTGAAGTTCGATCAGTTGGCGGACGATCGCCAATCCCAATCCCAAGCCGCCAAATTTGCGAGTTGTAGCGCTGTCTTCTTGTCGGAAATGCTCGAAAACATAAGGCAAGAAATCGGGAATAATACCTTGACCCGTGTCCGTGACTTGAATTTGAGCTATGCCTTCGATTTGCACTAATCGAACTTCAACTCGACCGCCTTCGGGCGTGAATTTCACCGCGTTTGATAACAAATTCCACACAATTTGCTGCAAGCGATTGGTATCGCCGACAACTTGCCCGACATCAGGATTTAAGATTGTTTTAATTTTAATTTGTTTGGCTTCGGCTGCTAATTGCACGGTCTCCACAGCAGACGGGATAATGGTTGCCAGATTCACCGGAGAAACATTCAATCTGAGTTTCCCTTGCAGAATCCGAGACACGTCGAGCAAGTCTTCGATTAATTGAGATTGCAATCTGGCGTTGCGCTGGATCGTCTCGCAGGCGTTGGCACTTTGAGCCGCGCTCAGCTTGCCGCCGACGAGCAGTTGCGACCAGCCTAAAATCGGATTTAAGGGCGATCGCAACTCGTGAGAAAGCACCGCCAGAAACTCGTCTTTAATGCGGTTAGCCCGCTCGGCTTCCGCGCGGGCAGTTTGTTCTAATTGCAGAACCATATCGCGCTCGGTTTCCACTTGTTTGCGCTCTGTAATGTCGATAACAGAGCCGATATAACCCTCAAATTGTCCGCTTTCGGAAAATCTGGGAGCAGCCGCATCGATCGCCCAAGAATATCCGCCATCCTTACGCCCGAGGCGATATTCCACGCGGTAAGATTCCTGGCGTTCGTTGGCGGTCAAAAATGCTTTCTTTGCCTGTTCTCGGTCTTCTGGATGCAGCGCGTTTACCCAACCCAATCCCAAACCTGTTTCCTCAGTTTGACCTGTGAATTCATACCAGGTTTCGCTCAGGAAAGTGCAATAGCCTGTGGAGTCTGTTACCCATACCATAAAAGGAGCGTTGTTAGCCATATTGCGGAATCGTTCTTCGCTTTCTTGCAGCGCTGCTTCTGCTTGTTTGCGTTCTGTGATATCCCGACAGACAATCACTCCGCCTTTGATTTCGCTGCTAATATCAACTACCGGATAACCGCTGATACTGATCCAGCGACCTTCGGAATCTTGGCGGCGCACAAATATCCCTACATCATTGACATATTCACCTTTGATTGCTCTGGCTAGAGGTAGTTCAGCGTCGGGAAAGAGGGTTTTTTTGTCAGTCATAAATAGCCCGTAGGTGCTCGACCATTCCTCATGGGACTTTTCATTCGATAGCTGACCGAATATCGCCACGGCGGCTCGGTTAAACAGCACGAACTCCCCTTGTTGGTTGGCCAAAATCAAACCGTCACCAATGCTGTCAATGATTACTTGCAGTAACTTAGTTTGTTCTTGCATGGCGACTTCGGCTCGTTTGCGATTTGTGATGTCGCTGGAGATGCCAATCAGGCCGATGACTTCTCCCGCCTGATTGCGGTAGGGAGCTTTCATTGACACAAATGTCCGAATGCCATCGGGAGATTCTTCGACGACTTCTGTTTGTCCGGATTCCATAATGCGCCGATCGTTTTCCGTGACGGTGGCTCCAAGTTCTGCTATTGGGTATAAATCGCGATCGCGCCGGCCAATTACTTCAGCAGCAGGTTTACCGAGCATCTTCAAGGTAGCTGGGTTTGCATAAATAATCCGTCCTTCTCGATCTTTGACAAAAATTGGCGTGGGCGCTGACTCGTTAATCAGATTCAAAATCGCATTCTTTTGCCGCAGTTCTTCTTCAGTGCGTTTGCGATCGCTAATATCGCTCCAATAAACCGTAAGTCCTTCGGCCGCTGGATAGGCGCTCACTTCTATATATATCTGGAGTGAAGGCGAAAACTCTTCAAACTTGACAGAAACTTGCTCGTTAACGACTCGATAAAATTCTTGATATACCATCGAATTGGATTCTCGCTCGGCGGGGAATAGCTCCCAGATCGATCGACCTAACAACTCGTTTCTCGATCGAGAAAGCAGTTTTTCAGCAGTGGCATTAACGTAGGTATAGCGCCATTGTGAATCGATCGCCATAAAGGCATCGGTAATACTTTCTAGAATATTGCTGACTTGCTGGGAGGCCGCAGAGAGCGCGAGTTCAGCGTTTTTGCGCTCGGTGATTACTTCGCAAAAAATCATGATGCCGCCAATCTCACCGCTGTTGGTTCGCCACGGGTGAATTTCCCAGCGCACCCAGTCAACGAAGCCCTCAGCGCGGGGAAACCCCTCTTCTTGGCACATTTCGACTGCTCCCGCCAGACACCGCTGGTGGATTTGTTTCCAACGATCGGGCAATTCCGGAAAGATGTCGTAGTGCGATCGGCCCACAATGTTTTGAGGGCCGATCCCGTAACTTGATAGCCAGCGGTCGCTCACCAGCATATACCGCATCTGGCGGTCAAACATCGCCACCCCCGCAGGCGAATGTTTTACGAACAGCCGCAGTTGCTCTTCCTGTTGCCGCAGCCGATTCTCCGATTGTTTGCGATCGCTGATTTCTTGGAAAAGTAAGGCGACTTTTCGGCTGTGCGGCTCAGGAGTGCGGAACGCCGAAACCTCAAACCAGCGGTTCAGGGCTTCCGAGCCATGCTCGAAGCGCAGGGGTTCCCCCGTCAGCGCGACTTTGCCGTACATCTCAAACCAATAATCTTCGAGATCCGGAACGAGCTGGCGCGCCGTTTTACCCGCAGCTTGTTCGAGTCCGGTTTGTTTCAAGAAGGCCGGATTGACTTCCAAAAAGCGGTAATCGATCGGCTTTTCGTTTTCGTCAAACAGCATTTCGATGACGCAAAAACCTTCGTCTAGGGACTCAAACAAAGTGCGATAGCGTTCCTCGGAACGGCGCAAAGCAGCAATAGCTTGTTTGCGCTCGGTAATATCCATAAACGCCGCCACACAGCCACGAACTGCGCCTTGTTCGTCAAATAACGGCACCGCATTCACCAACCAATCAAAGGCCACCCCATCCTCGCGCACCATTTGAATTTCCATATCTCGCACTTCGACGCCGGAAGCCACGGCTAGTTGCATGGGCAGTTGTTCTCCCGGAATTTCTTCTCCGTTGCGGAATCGTCTAAACGGAAGGGTTGCGGCTTGCTCTCCGGTTCCAGAAACATTGGTATCGGGCGGCACTATCAACATCGACTGGGCAAACAGATTAGCGCGAATTACTTTACACTGTGGGTCGTCTGCGATCGTAATGCCAACGGGTACAGCATCAAGTATCGATTGCAGTTCATTAACTCGTCGTTCTAGTTCTTGGTTGAGCCGTTCAATTTCTTTTTTGGTAGCTTTGCGTTCGGTAATTTCATGCACCGTCACATTCACGCCCACAACGCGATCGTCCTCGGCTTTCAGCGGATAGAGACTCAACAGCCAATCCTGTTCTACTCCCGGCTGTGCTGAGTTCGTCCTGCACACTTCGAGCTGTTGAAGTGGAACGTTAGTTTCAATAACTTGTCGGTAAAGCGGCTCTAAATTATCTGCCATTTCTGGCAAGATTTCGCGCAATGTTTTGCCGATGTGGGTGGCGACTGGAACTCGGTTAATTTCTGCGAGGCGATCGTTGATGCGGACAAACCGCAACTCGGTATCAAGGAAGCAAAGTCCGATCGGCACACTAGCATAAATCGCCTCGATTTCTGCTAGTTGTTGCTGGGCCGTTTGCGCTTGTTGAATAAAAGCAGCCCTCGCCGTCTTCTGCTGGGTGACATCTTGAAAATAAACGGCAAGTCCCGATGCGATCGGATAGGCTCGTACCGCATACCAAGCATTGAGTGGCGGATAAAAAGATTCAAAACTAACCGTAACTTGGAACGTGGCAGCGCGACGATATTCCTGCTCGAACAAACTACCTAAAGATTCGGGAAACTCTTCCCAAAGACTTTTGCCAATCACCTCTTCCGGCAGTCGATTCGGGAGCATCCCACTTTTGCAATAAGTATAAATACTCAGAGAATAGTCTGACTAAGTTGATGGCATAATAGAAAGCA